>JBDTMS010000077.1:0-10223 GCA_039934195.1 Betaproteobacteria bacterium | reverse complement strand
CCATGAACATCTTCGTCGGCAACCTTGCACCTGAGGTGAGCGAAGACGCGCTCACAGAGACCTTTAAGGCCTTCGGCGAGGTCAAATCCGTACAGATCGTCCGTGAGTTGTTCAGCGGGGCATCGAAGGGCTTCGGCTTTATCGACATGCCCGGCAAGGCGCATTCGCTGGCAGCAATTGCGGCGCTCAACGGTAAGGATTTTCAGGGTCAGCCGTTGCGCGTGAACGAAGCGCGTCCGCGGCCAAGCGGCGGTGGCAGCCGTAGGCGCTAGCGAGCGCGAGACACTCGAACGGCGACGCCTTTGCGATACAACGCATCGATCTGCATCTGACATCTATGCAGCCCCTCGGCAACACCTTTGCCGGGGGGCTTTTTGTTGCGCTGAGATCGGCGAGCCGGTTCGACTGAGCGCCACGCGGACGCAGCGCCTTCTTCTATAATGGCTCGCGCAAACTCGCAGACTCCTGCTCGAGGACCATCCGATGACTCCCAAGTTATGCACATTACGGACTTTGGCTCAGTCGGTTGCAAACGGCGCAAAGGTCGCGATCCCGTCTCCCAACACCGGGGTCGCCATGGCCGCGACGCTCGAGCTGCTTCGCTACGGCGTGCACGATCTGCATTTGGTGTGCGTCCCGACCAGCGGATTGCAAGCCGATGTAATGATCGGGGCGGGTGCGGTAGCAGCGGTGGAGACCTCGGCGATCAGCCTGGGCGAATTCGGAACCGGTCCACGGTTTGCGGCAGCCGCGCGAGAAAGTAGCGTGCGAATTCTAGAGGCAACGTGCGCGGCGATACACGCCGCCGTGCAAGCGGGGCAGAAAGGCATCCCGTTCATTCCGGTTCGCGGTCTGCTGGAAACCGACGTGCTGGCGAATCGTCCCGACTGGAAAACGATCGCCAATCCATTCGATCCGGACGATCCGATCGTCGTGCTGCCGGCGATCCGTCCCGACGTCGCGTTGTTTCATGCGCCGCTGGCCGATCGCTACGGCAATGTGTTCATCGGGCGCTGGCGCGAGTTGCTCACCATGTCGCACGCAGCGCACGAAACGCTGGTGACGGTAGAGCGCATGACCGACGACAACCTGATGGACGATCCGAATCGCGCACCCGCGGTGATTCCATCGCTCTACATAACGCGAATCGCGCATGTACCCCGAGGCGCGGCGCCGGTGCGTTTCGGCGATGAGTATGAAACGGATCAGGCATTCATGAGCCGCTACGCAGCCGCCGCGCGCACCGCGGAAGGCTTTCGCGACTTCCTGCGCGACTGGCTTGCGGAGACTGCACCCTCACCTGTTGCCGCATGAGTGACGGATATACCGTAGCCGAGCTGCTAATCGCATCGGTCGCGCGTCTTCTAGCAGGTTGTCGGCACGTGGTCGTGGGAAATGCGTCGCCGATTCCAGGGTCCGCCGCGCTGTTGATGCGCGCGCTGTCGGATGACGAGATGACGGTGACCGTTTTGGGATCGACTCGCAACAACAACTACACGAACGGCGGTGTCGAAACGTTCGACCTCGCGGCGCAAGGTCGGATCGATGCGTTCTTTCTCGGCGGCGGACAGATCGACGGTCAGGCCAATATCAATCTGGTCGGCGCAGGTGCGTATCCCGCAAGCGAGCCGCGCTGGCCCGGTTCGTTCGGATCCTCGTATCTATACATGCTGGTGCCGCGTGTGATTTTGTTTCGGGAGGAACACACGCGGCGCGTGATGGTACCGAAAGTCGATTTCATCAGTGCATCTGGCGTCAGTGCGCCCGGCATATATCGCACAGGCGGGCCGTATAAGCTGGTGACTGGGCTTGGCTTGTTTGCGTTTAATCGACAACGAGCGCGGTTCACGCTGGAGAGCGTGCATCCCGGCCACAGCGTCGAGGAGATTCTCGACAACACCGGCTTCGAGTTCGATCGGCCCGACCACATACCGGTTACCGCCGCGCCTGAACCCAATGTGCTTGCGCTGTTGCGCGCTCGCATCCGGCTCGAGATTGCCGAAACGTATCCCCGGTTTGCCGCCGCTTTGCCGGCTTCGTGATATCTGTCGTCGCGAGTGAAATCAGCGCGGAAGGATGGCCAAACTAGGCCACGCCTGGACGCCGCAGAGATCGGCCGGAAAGATCAGAATCACGGCTTTTTGACTGAGCTCGCGTGCAGAAGGCGAAGCGCCCGCCTTCAGATAGTTCTGCAGCGCGCTCAATGGATCGCACCCGGCAACAGCATCGATCGAGCGTCCATGCAACGCCACGCGCCGCCCTTGGTATGTCTCCGGTGCATCTGGTGCGCGCTCGAATTTGGATTTGCCGAAATCCGCGTGTCCGACCAGGTGGAAAGGAAACGGCGCTTCAGGATGTTCTGCATAGAAAGACCAAACGCTGAACTCCGCCACGCCGCTTATCCCGTTGACGTAGTGCAGCGCGGCGTCGTCGCATAGGGCCACGCACAGCAAACGTCTGCTATATAGAATCGAGAACTCGGGATGACGGGCGAAAAAATCCTCGCGGTCTGCCTGCGCGAGATGCGCCAGACGACGCAGGTCGGCACGAGCGATAACGGAGTATGAGCGTGGCGTCTCCATGTCGAGCTCAGAACTGGTCGTTCGGGCGATTCATCGCGGATGAAACGTAGAAACGAAATGAGGCATATCGACGTAGGAAGCGGCTTCAGTTGATCTACGCGAAATCTTCGTCTTATTGACGGTGCGTCGCCTGAATGATTTGCAGCGTTTCGGCCAGACGCGCTTTTGCTTCAGCGACCTTTACCGGACAGTTCACGCTCGCCGCACCCTTGGTCGCGTCGAACTCGCGCCGCATGATCTGGCTAAATTTTGCGCTGCCCAGTTGCACGTTCTTCGGTTCAATTCCGCTGACCGCGAGCAGCATCATCGTGTTTGCCTTGATCTCTTCTGCCATCGGCTCCTCATCGCACATTCGCGCATAGGCCGAAGCGGATGCATTGTCCTCGAGCATCTTGTTCAGCGCCGCGTTGTGCTCGGCCTGGCTTGCATCCGCAACCGGCAGCAGTGCAATCGACAGCGCAACGTATGCCGCAATTTTGAAGTTCATTCGTTTTCCTAAAGAGTCTGCGTGGCTAAAGGTCCATCGAGGCGATCGATCGACTGTGTGCGTTGCTGTCGATAACGCGCGTGCAGCCCATGCGTCTGCATCGCTGAAATAATCGAGCATCCAGTTTTGAGGTGGGGCTTAGCTGCCCGCCACGCGCTCGCTCAGCGCTGCGATTGTACCGTCAGTCGGATTGATCGCTCCGCGCAGGGGCGATTACATCGCCACGTTTATTCGCCGTTCATCCACCGCCGCTTGTCTGTTCTGTTTGACGTCGCGCCCCGCGCTGCATAGCATGCGCGTCGTAAGTTAAATAATAAAAGCAGTATTTGTCAATCAGTTAACTTTACACCTCGAGAGATCCGATGTATCGGCCCGCCCGCTCCAAGCTAGTGCTAGCTGTACTGTTCTGCGCATTTCCGCTCTCCGCTTCTGCAAATCTCGTCATCGTCGATTATTCGATTCTCGATCTCGGTGTTCCCTCCCGCAATGCGCGCTTCGGTTTCTCCAGTCAGGCCGCGTCGATCAGCGACACGGGGCGAGTGGTCGGAACCTGGTTCACGACCGCGGCGTCAACGACGGAACAGGGGTTCAGGTCGTCGATTGCCGGCGGAAATTACAAGCTGCTCGACTTGGGATTGCCGGCCGGCGTTCAACGGCTTGCGCCAACCGGGGTAAATTCTTCGGGCACTACCGTTGGCTGGATTCGCCGCAGCGGCACCGATCATGCGCTCTACAACGGCACCGAGATTGCGGGCGTTCAGGGCCGCAGCCAACTCCTGGCCGTCAACGACAAGGGCCAGGCGGTCGGCTTCGATGCTTCAGCCGGTGGTAAAGATCAGGCGTTGTATTACGCGGGCACCGGCAACGCGACATCGATCGCCAAGCTGAAAGGCATCGAAAGTCGTGCGCAGGCCGTGAATGAATTCGGGGGTGTGGTCGGGTATTACGTGGAAAATTCGATCAGACACGCATTTGCGTACGATACCGATACGGCGTCGCTGCTAACGCTGCCGACCCTTGGCTCCGGTGCAAGCGCTGCGGCGGGGATCAACGATTCGGGGCTAATCACCGGCAATTTCGCGACACAACCCGGTGGCCCGCAGCACGCATTCCTGTTCGACGGCAAAGAAGCGCACGATCTGGGTGTGCCGGCGGGCTATACCGACAGTTCAGGGCTCGCAATCAGCAACCAAGGCTGGGTAATCGGCGAGGCGCGCGGCGACAATGGTCGAACTGCGTTCTTGTCGGTCGCGTCGACCTTATTCGATCTCAGTGATTTGGCGGACTTGGCCGGCGCGGGATGGCTGTCGCTCGACGTGGCAACCTCGATCAACAACGGAAACGTGATCGTTGGGCAGGGCACGCTGTTGGACGGATCGAAACGCGCGTTTCTGTTGACGCTAAACCTGCGCCAGACTGCTCCAGTTCCCGAGCCCGGCAGCTGGGCATTCTTAGTCGCAGGGGCTGCTTTTCTTGCCGGTCGCATCCGGCGCGGTGTCTGAGCAGGCGACGTTAATCAGTCCGCCGCGGTTTATCAGTCCGCGGTTTATCAGTCCGCGGATGATTAGTGCGCAGGGTGATGAGTGCGCGGGAGGTCTCGCGGTGTGCTCGGGTTGTCCGGCACCAGCACACCGCGAGTTGACCGGCAACCGCACGGTTAACCGGCAACGGCGGGGTTGATCAGTAAGCGGTGCGATCCATGAAGACGACCACCACGGTCTTCACGATAATCTGCAGGTCCAGTCGCAACGACCAGTTGCGCAGATACGCTAAGTCGAACTCGATGCGCTGACGCATCTTTTCGATCGTCTCGGTCTCGCCGCGCAGGCCATTTACCTGGGCCCATCCCGTGATACCCGGCTTTACTTTGTGGCGGACCATATAGCCGTTGATCAGCTTGCGGTAAGTCTCATTGTGGGCGACGGCATGCGGTCGCGGGCCGACGATGCTCATGCGTCCCTGCAGAACATTCACGAATTGCGGAAGCTCGTCGAGCGATGTGCGGCGTAGGAAGCGCCCCAGCGGCGTGATCCGCTCATCGTCGCGCGTCGCTTGGCGGATTTCCTCGCCGTCTTCCAGCACTTTCATCGTCCGGAACTTGTAGACGATGATTTGCCGGCCATCCAGCCCATATCGTCGTTGCTTGAACAACACCGGGCCGGCTGAGGAGAACTTTACCCAGATGCAGAGTATCAACAGCAGCGGCGAGATCAGCAGCAAAATGAGGCTGGCGAGCACGAAGTCGCTCATGCTTTTGAGCAGACCGTTGATGCCGAAAAACGGTGTTTCGCAGACGGCGACGACCGGAATGCCACTGATGGAGTCCATCCGTGCCTGGATCAGATCGAACATGAAAATGTCCGGCACGAAGTAGATGGACGCAGTGGTGTCCCGCAGCTCGTTCAGCACTTTCAATATTCGCGGCTGCGACGCCATCGGCAGCGTGATGTAGATCAGATCGATGTGGTTGGCCTTGACGTACTCGGCGAGCTGATCGAGGCGACCGAGAACTGGCACCTCGCCGATGCGAATGCGCCGGTCGGGCCGGCGGTCATCGAACACCCCGGTAAGCTGTACACCGAGCATAGGCGCGCCGGTAATACGCGCCGCCAGCTTCGCGCCTAGCTCGCTCGAACCCGCGATCACCGCAGTGCGCCGCATGCCCTCCATTGCCAGTAACTTGGGCAGCAAAAGCGGAAGTGCCCCATGCGTGACAAATAACACCAGCGGCACGCCGATCGACCAGGCCAGCACCATCCGAGCGGGAAACAGCGAGAGATAGCCGCTCGCGTAGCCGAAGAACAACAGGATCACCAGCACGATGAACCAGTTGAGAATGACTTCCCGCGCCAACTCCAGCCAACCGCCGCCACTGTATATCGCACCAGGAAACGTCAAGGAGAAGACGATCAGCGCGAGAATCAGGTAGGGGCCTTCGAACGGTTCGCGATAGTAATAGGCGACCGCGAGCAGCAGGCCGACCGCAATCAGGGCGTCAAGGGAGATACGCAGGATGGCGGAGGCGGATAGCTGTCGCCTGAGCACCATCGGAGCCGCGTCTGCGGGCGCTAGCATGGTCCGGAAACGGGTCTGAGGGATCAACGTCTTCAAGGGTTCGGGGTGTTAGCAACATTCTATCAGCGCGAGTACGTGAAAGGACAAGCGCATCGCGCAACAAACTCGCGAATCTATCGTTCGGATTGCTGGACAGTGAGAATCGTTCCCGGACGGCGACGTGGGAATTCACGTAAGCTTGTTGCGCCTGTACGGGCGCAGTTTGTTCGGTGTCGCGATCGTAGATTGCATCCGCACGTTGCACATGCGCGCCGTGACTTCTAACAGCGACGGACCCGTTGGAGCGAGACGACGCAACCTATGTACGAGCTATGTACATCGAGATGGTGGCGGACAGCGTTGCTGACACTCGCATATCTCAGAGCTGAGTAGTTGCGCGAGTGTAAGGTTGCGGACTCGAAGCGGATATAGACTACTTTCGTCGGGCGCGAGACCGCAGCTTACTGGCTAAGTTTTTCGGCAATTTGCCGTAAACGAAGAACTGCATGTCGGTGCGGTATGAGATTAGTAGATCGGGATCGGATGGAACCGTCGCGAAATCAGCGCTTGCGGCTCGATCTAGAAAGCGTTTTTACCGTGGTAAGGTCGGTTTGACGCCCGGCGCGTCGGGTGTTGCACAGCCTGCCTTTGTTCAGCCGGCCGGCCGCAGAAACTGCCGCGGCGGATTCGGTGGACCGATTAACCCCATGAACGCGCTCTCGGCTTAGCTCTCGCCGTGTTCCGGCAGAGGTGCCTAGAGCGGCATTCCACAATAGAGGGCTCGGCGCACATGCATCGAAATTCCCAAACAGGTTTCACCCTTCTCGAATTGCTCGTGGTGATCGTCATCATTGGGCTGCTGGCGGGCTACGTCGCGCCGCGCTACTTTGCGCAAGAGGGCAAGTCGAAGATCCAGATTGCGCGTGCGCAGATCGATTCGTTCGAAAAAGCGCTCGATCAATACCGGATCGACACCGGCCACTATCCCACCTCGGAGCAGGGACTGGCCGCATTGAATACGCGTCCGAATAACGAGCCCAAGTGGAACGGTCCGTATCTGCGCAAGACGGTGCCAGCCGATCCGTGGGACCGGCCGTACCTCTACAAACAGCCCGGGGAGCATAGCGAGCTTGACCTGATATCTCTGGGCAAAGACGGCCAACCCGGCGGAACCGGCGAGGATGCCGACATTACGAATTACTGACAACGAGCACAACCAAGGGAGGCACCAAGGCTGCTTCTGATTGCTCATGCTCTATCAAATTAAAGCCATCAAGGCCGGCGGTGCGGTCGTCTCGCTATCGCTCGACGCGCGCGATGATCGCGATGCAAACGATCAGGCACAAGCGCAGGGTTACGTCGTGCTCGCAGTTCGCAGAGCGCGTGCGCTGGCGTTGCCGCAAGGTGTCGGCACGGGCCGATTTCCACTCGTGTTGTTCACGCAGGAGTTGCTGGCACTTCTGCAGTCCGGAATCAGTCTCCTGGAGGCGCTGGAAACGCTGGCTGAAAAAGAGACACGCGGCGCCACGGCTGCCGTGCTGATCGGCCTTGCCGATCGGCTCAAGGAAGGCCAATCGCTGTCATCGGCATTGCGGGCGTTTCCGCAGGTCTTTCCCGACTTATATGTGGCGACGGTCAAGGCTAGTGAGCGAACCGGCAGTCTCCCTGAGGCCCTATCGCGGTTCGTGGGATATCAAACCCAGCTCGATTCGGTAAAGAAGCATCTGGTCAGCGCATCGATTTATCCGGCGATTCTATTTATCGTCGGCGGCCTCGTCTGCATCTTCCTGTTGAGTTATGTTGTGCCGCGCTTCTCGCACATTTATCAGGATATCGGCGGCGATCTTCCGTGGATGACGAAGGTTTTGATCGCATGGGGCAGCTTCGTCGAAGCGCACGGCAGTCTTCTGCTCGCCGGGCTCACCAGCGTGATATTCGGGCTGGTGATGTGGCTGCGCCAACCTGCGTCCAAGCAATGGATTAGTCGCCAGATCGTCCGTATCCCGGCGATCGGCGAGCGCGTGCGCGTCTATCAGCTGACGCGTTTCTACCGAACCGTGGGCATGCTGCTAGCCGGCGGGACGCCGGTTACGCAGGCGCTCGACATGGTTGCAGGCCTGCTCGATCAGGAACTGCGACAACGCCTGACGCAGGCAACGCGAAGCATTCGCGAAGGTCTGCCGATATCGGTTTCGCTCGATGGCCAGTCACTGACGACACCGGTTTCGCTGCGCATGCTGCGCGTCGGAGAACGCACCGGAATGATGGGAGAAATGATGGAGCGATCCGCGGCATTCCATGAAGAGGAACTGGCGCGTTGGGTGGAACGCTTCACGAAAATATTCGAACCTCTGTTGATGGCGGTAATCGGCATCGTGATCGGCGGCATCGTGGTGCTCATGTATTTCCCGATATTCGAGCTCGCGGGGAGCGTACATTGAATCCGCGCGAATTGGATTCGGCCCCATTGATTACGCCGGAAGAGATTGCGCGAGCGCGTGCCACGGCGGAGGCGAGCGGCAAGCGCGCGGTCGACGTTCTAGAAGAGCACACGGCTATGTCTGCCGAAAGTTTCGTTGCGGCCCTCGGCGCAACGCTCGGCTATGACATAGCCAATATGGCGCAGCTCGATCAGCAGGAGCCTGCGTTCGACCTGCTGCCATACACTGAAGGTCTGGCGCGCGGATGTGTGTTGTGTCGGATGCCCAGTGGCGAGCTTTTGATGGCGTTCGGCGATCCATTCGATCCTTCCCTGCGACCATGGGCGGAAGAACGCGTGCCGCGGGCAATCCAGTGGCGTCTTGCGCATCACACCGACGTCGCTGCTTATCTGGCGCGCTACGGCGAGACCATGCGCGCGATGGATTCGGTCGTCACCGAATCTGCTGGCGAAGACAGCGTCAGGCATCGCCTCGAAGAGCTATCGCTCAAGACCATCAGCGAAGCGGAAAGTCCGGTCGTTCGCCTCGTGCAGTCGACGCTCTACGACGCGTTGAAAGCTGGCGCCAGCGACATTCATCTGGAAACGACATCGTCGCAATTGGTGATCAAGTATCGGCTCGACGGCGTGCTCGTCGTGGGTGGTTCTGCGCAGGGCCTGGATATGGCAGAGCAGGTGATCTCGCGGATAAAAGTCATGGCCGAGCTGGACATCGCGGAGCGGCGCATTCCGCAGGACGGGCGCTTTAAAGTCATGGCGCAAGGACGCGAGATCGACTTCCGTGTATCCGTGATGCCGAGCATCTTCGGCGAGGATGCCGTACTGCGTATTCTGGACAAACAGAGTCTCACTGATCACGTGAAAGGTTTGAGTCTCGACGCGCTGGGTTTCGACGATCATTCCGCTGCGATATTGCGGCGGCTGTCCAGCGAGCCGTACGGCATGTTGCTGGTGACAGGCCCAACCGGCAGCGGCAAGACGACGACGTTGTACGCCGCAATATCGGAGATTAACCACGGTTCGGACAAGCTGATCACCATCGAAGACCCGGTGGAGTATCAGCTGCCGGGCGTGCTGCAGATTCCGGTCAACGAGAAAAAAGGCCTGACGTTCGCTCGCGGACTGCGCTCGATCCTGCGTCACGATCCGGATAAGATCATGGTCGGCGAAATTCGCGATCCTGAGACCGCCCAAATTGCCGTCCAGGCTGCACTCACCGGTCATTTGGTGTTCACCACCGTTCACGCCAACAACGTGTTCGATGTCATCGGGCGCTTCACACACATGGGCGTCGATCCTTACAGCTTTGTGTCCGCATTGAACGGCATTGCCGCGCAACGACTTCTGCGTGTGAACTGCACGTACTGCGCACAGGATGTCGAGGCAAATCCGGAACTGGTCGCCGAATCGGGGTTGCCGGCGGGCTATGTAGACGGATGGCGATTGCGCGCCGGACGCGGTTGCGGGCACTGCCGCGGCACCGGTTTTCGCGGCCGCAAAGCGATCTCGGAAATCATGGTTCTCAACGATGAGATCCGCGAACTGATTACCTCGCGTGAACCGATTCGTCGCGTGAAAGAAGCGGCGCGCAAGAACGGCACACGTTTTCTGCGCGATTCGGCGTTGGAAGTCGTCCGCTCCGGCGAGAGCACATTGCAGG
>JBDTMS010000076.1:0-10224 GCA_039934195.1 Betaproteobacteria bacterium | reverse complement strand
GATGTCTTCGATCGACCAAATAAAGGGTCCATCGTCCTTGGCGTTATGGTTTCTCTTGGCCTTATCCAACAGGTACGGACAGCTGGCACCGCCGGAATACTTCTCCAAATTCATGATGCCGATGGAGTCGTAATACGCCACGGCGAACCCGGTACAGTCAACGCCCAGATTGCTATCGGCCCATTGCTGGATATCGGCCGCCTTGACGGCGCCAGAGTTGACGGCAAGCGTCAAGATATGGCTGCAGTCATCAGGAGAGGATTTGCCATTCCTGGCGCGGCCAAAAACGCTGGACACAGGCCCAAGATTTTTCTGCGAAGAAAGGATCTGAACTTTCTGTCGCCGCGCCTCTTTGACCTGCGCATCGGCGCCCGCGAAGCGCCCGGCGATCATGTATTTGTTTATCGATACGGTCGCCGAACCTGCTTCGACGGCCCAGTATTCTTCAACGAAATCTTCCGCACTCATTTTCAAATTTCTCCTGATCCACCAGCCACGGCGCTCCGCGGTCTATTCAACCCGGCCGGTTTGGTTGAATCAGCGCACCACAGGCGACAGCGTTAACCGTATCGAGCATCGACGACTTGCGCCATTTCAACGGGTCGCTTCACGCGACTGCTATTCGAACGCATAGGTAAACTCGCCACCCGCAACACTCAACTGCACCCGCTGCACCTTGCCGCCTTCCATCATCCGAGTCAGCAACTCTTGGCTTACTCGTGGTAACACCGTGTTGGTCAGCATTGCGTCCACCACTCGCGCCCCGCTTTCGACTTCGCTGCAACGACTGGCAATGAGCTTGATTACGTCATCGTCGTAGGTGAACGGAATGCGGTGATTTTCGGTGATGCGTTTGCCGACTCGCTTGAGCTGCAGCGTGATAATCGACTGCAGCACTTCATCGCTTAGCGGGTAATACGGTATGACTACGAGGCGGCCGAGCAATGCAGGTGGAAATACTTTCAACAACGGGTCGCGCAGTCCCTTTGCAATACCTTCCGGCTCGGGCATCAGCTCCGGATCTTTGCACAGGCCCATGATGAGATCCGTGCCGACGTTCGACGTCAGCAGAATCAGCGTGTTCTTGAAGTCGATGTAGCGCCCCTCCGCATCCTCCATCCAGCCTTTATCGAAAATCTGGAAAAACATCTCGTGCACATCGGCGTGCGCTTTCTCCACTTCGTCCAACAGCACTACGCTGTATGGCTTGCGCCGCACGGCTTCCGTCAATATCCCGCCTTCGCCATAGCCGATATAGCCGGGTGGTGAGCCCTTCAAAGTCGAGACCGTATGCGCTTCCTGAAACTCGCTCATGTTGATGGTGACGATGTTCTGCTCGCCGCCATAAAGCGCTTCCGCCAGCGCAAGCGCGGTCTCGGTCTTACCGACGCCGGACGGGCCGCAGAGCATGAACACACCGACCGGCTTGTTGGGATTGTCGAGCCGTGCGCGGGAAGTTTGAATGCGGCGCGCGATCATGTCGAGCGCGTGGCGCTGACCGATCACCCGTTCATTGAGAGTCGCGCCGAGCTTGAGCACCGCCTCTACTTCGTTCTTGACCATGCGACCGATCGGAATGCCGGTCCAGTCGGCTACGACTGAGGCGACCGCCTGCGAGTCGACGCTGGGAAGGATGAGGGGGCGCTCGCCCTGCAATTCGGTCAACCTGCTCTGCAGATCATGCAGCTTGGCGAGCATTTCCTGCGACGACTTGCTCGACGACTCGCTGGCGACAGGTTCAAGGCCGGCATCCGCGGAAACCGTTTTAGCGGTGGCGTCCGCAGATTTTTCCAGCGCCGTCTCGGTACCTTCCACTTTGCCGACTGCGGCGCGCAATTTCGCCCGCGTCGCGAGAATCTGCTCCACGAGCTCTTTCTCGCTATTCCAGCGCTCTTCGAGCTCGCCCAGCCGCTCTTTTTCGGACGTGAGTTTCGCTGTCGCGTCCGCCTCGCGTTCGGTCGTATCGATGCCGACGGTTTTTTCCCGACCGATAATTTCAAGCTCTGTAGTCAGCGCGTCGATGCGATGCCGGCTGTCCTCTACTTCAGGGGGCACGGCGTGTTGACTGATCGCAACGCGCGCACAGCTCGTATCGAGCAGGCTCACCGCTTTGTCCGGCAATTGACGTGCAGGGATGTAGCGATGCGAAAGTTTGACTGCGGCTTCCAGCGCCTCATCCAATAGTTGCACGCGGTGATGTTTTTCCATCACGCTCGCCACGCCGCGCAGCATGAGGATCGCCTTCTCTTCGCTGGGCTCGTCGACTTGGATTACCTGGAAGCGCCGCGTCAACGCGGGGTCCTTTTCGAAGTATTTTTTGTATTCCGCCCACGTCGTCGCGGCGATCGTGCGCAGCGTGCCCCGAGCGAGCGCGGGTTTCATGAGGTTGGCCGCGTCGCCGGTGCCGGCTGCACCGCCGGCGCCGATTAGCGTATGCGCCTCATCGATGAACAGCACGATAGGTTTCGGTGATGCCTGCACTTCGTCGATCACTTGACGCAAGCGCTGTTCGAACTCACCTTTCATACTCGCGCCGGCTTGCAGCAGGCCGATGTCGAGAGTGCGCAGCGTCACATCCTTGAGCTCGGGTGGCACGTTGCCCGAAGCGATCCGCTGCGCGAAGCCTTCGACGACCGCGGTCTTGCCGACACCGGCCTCGCCGGT
Organism: Betaproteobacteria bacterium; assembly: GCA_039934195.1. Taxonomy (GTDB): domain Bacteria; phylum Pseudomonadota; class Gammaproteobacteria; order Burkholderiales; family SHXO01; genus SHXO01. Next base: position 7,560 of record JBDTMS010000076.1, on the reverse strand, counting down.
CAGGATCGGGTTGTTCTGGCGGCGGCGCATGAGAATGTCGACGATCTGGCGAATTTCGACGTCGCGCCCGACGATAGGATCGAGCTCGCCTTTGCGGGCTTTCTCGGTAAGATCGATGGAGAAACGTTTGAGCGCATCTTGCTTGCCCATCTGCGCCGGCGCCATGGCGCCGCTGGCTTCTCCGGGTGCGGCGCCTGCAGCAGACTCGTCGCTGGCGCGCTGGTCTGCCTCGGGCGAGCTGGAAACAATCTTGGCGAACTCCTCCGTCAGTGTGTCCGGCTTGATCAGCTCGAACTGGCGGGAAATGTTGAGCAGTACGTTGCGAAGCGACGGCGTCTTCAGCATGCCCACGATCAGATGCCCGCTGCGCACCTGGCCTTCGCCGAACATCAGCGAGCCGTATACCCACGCGCGTTCGACCGCGTTCTCGACGTGAGTGGATAGATCGGAGATCGACGTCGCGCCGCGTGGCAGGCGGTCGAGTGCCTTCGTCATGTCGGCCGCGAGCTTAGACCCGTCGAGCTCGAAATGGCGAACGATGCAATGCACATCGGAATTCGCTGTGTGCAGAATTTGCTGCAGCCAGTGCTCCATCTCGACGTACGGATTGCCGCGCAACTTGCAGAACACGGTGGCGCCTTCGATTGCCTTATACGCAAGCGGGTTGAGCTTACCGAACAGGGCGACGCGGCTGATCTCGCTCATGGCTTCCTCATCGTTGTCGCGGCGGCGGCAGCGCCCGAGCGCGCCAGCACTGCTTCTGCATCAAGCACCAGATCTTCGGCGGCCGCAGTTGTTTTGGTTTTTCCGAGCCAACTGGTCCAACCTAGTTGGCTGTATCGCCCCAAGCGGCTCTTTGGAACTTCTGCTTGCTTGAGTGCCAGGCGCACGTCCCACTGAAACTGGAACGAGAAGTAGGTGCGAACCCAATCCACGAGCTTGGGTATGTTGCCGCCGCCGGGCAGGAAACTCTCGTACTCTTTGAACGTCAACGGCCCCAAGTGGATGCGAAATTTGTGCTGACGATCCCACACTTGCTCGCCGATGACAGCGTCCTTCCCAAGCGTTGTGCCACCCGGCACGCCGAGGCGCGTTCGCTGCGCCAGCGGCAGCCGCATCCAGTGGCCGACAAACTGTTCGATCCGGGCTGGCACTGCGAAATAGCTGCACAGAATTGCGCGCAGTCCATCGGCATTTCGGACTCTCCGTGCGAGCCAGTGCGCGCGAAAGAACTTGGCGAAATCGTGCACGCTGTCGCGATCGCGAAACGCCGGGAGTCCCTGTCCCACCAGAGCGCCGATATAGGTGCTGAAGCGGTCATCTTGCGGCCGGTCGAGACTCACGGCGGGCTGCGCCTGTGCCCAGATCCGATAGAACAGCAGCAACAGCCGATGGTGCAGCAAGTCGAAAAAATGCTGCAGAGTCGGGTCGCCAGCGTGATGTGTTCGACCGCGTGTGTATTCCGTGAGGTGTAGCGGCAGCGGCCCGTTCGGCCCCAGCAACCCAAAGAAATTAACTCGCAGGCGAGAGGGGTTGCCGTCCTGGCCCGGCTCGAATGCGGTCAGCGACCCGGGCGCGAACGAGAGCGACGCTTCTTGACCGAGGCGCACTGGCTCATCGGCGGGACGCAGTGCGTCGCCAAGCCGCGGTTTATCGCGGTGAAGATTCTCCAGCAGCCGCATTGCCTGATAGAACTCATAGGCGTAGGGCCTGCTGCGAAGCGCTTCCAGAACCGCTAGAGGATCGGTTGGTCGCCCCATCGCGGTATCCAGCGCATGACCTCGCCGCGGCGAGACGAGCGCAATGCGGTTTCGGTGAACGAGTTGATGGAAACGTGGCGCGCGAAAAATTGCTCGAGCACTGACCCGAGCAAAAACGCACTGCCGCCCTCGAAGGCGAGGTCGTCGACGACGAGCCCAATTTCGAGTCCTCGTCCGAACGTAATTGGCCCAGCGGCCGGCAGCCGGCGCGTGATGCCCTGCACTGAGACCGACTGAATGCCTTCTATTTGTCTCGCGGATGCGGGATCGCTGCCCACTGCATACAGCTTCAGCATCTCGCGCAACGCGGCGGCGTCTTGCGCTGTATCGCCGCTCATCAGCGAAAGATAATTGAGCGAGAGGTGACTGATGAATCGCCAGCCGACGGCGCCGTCGACCAGCGGCGAATAAGACATCGATGGACCCTTTATCACTCGAATACCGGTAACCGGCGCGGCCGCGTCGAGCACGAAATCGCTCTTGCCGAAGCCCATGCGCATCTGCAGCGCCAGATCGCGGTTGGTGCACAGCGTAGTAATGGAGAGTTGTCGCAGATCCGCTGTATAAGGCGCTTCTCTAGGGTCCACCAGTGAAATGAACACCTCGGTACCGATGTAACTGGTGCGTGCCCCGCTGCGCTTTTGCGTATCGGACAGCAGCCGAGGCTCGCGACGTGTCGTGAAGTAAGCCGACGCGGTATTGCGCTCCGTAGTTGCGGCGTAGAACGGATGAAACTCCTCTTCGCTGTCCACGCCGGCGCCATATCCGGTCACGCTGCTGACCTCGTATACCTCGAAGTCCATCGGCCGCGTGCGGTCGGGTACCACATGGAATTCGTGCGTGGTATCGGTCACCGGAATGCGGTCCGCTCGCCGCGTGAAAAGATTGATCGCGGGCGTACAGAAGAGCGCGAAATTGGAGGCATCGACGACCCGCTCCAGTACTTGGTCGCCGCGGCTGAACAGTAGAATTAATTCGAGCTCGTCGGTCTTGCAACGCTGTACCTTGCCCTTGAGTCCGGCGACATCGAAAAACAAGAAGCGCTGGGGGAAAGAAAAATACTCCTGCAGCAGCCGGTAACCTTGAAACGATCGCCACGTCACCGGAAGCAGCGCTTCGTCGTCGGCGAACCCGATCCGCTTGAGCTGGTCGGCGTGCAAAAATTCGAATGACACGACCGGCCGCGCGGTGGGCACGACCAGCACGCCGACAGTCGAGGCGAATACGAGCTCATACAGTTTGCGAGCGATATCGTCGGTGCCGGACAGGTAGATGCGAAGCCGGTCGAGGCCGATCTGGCTGAAGTTAAGCCCGGCGGTTGTCTTGAGCTTGATGCGCACGCCGCCCTTGACGGACTGTCCGACCGGCACCTTGTTCAGCGGCAAGTCGGGAGCGTACGAGAAATACTTCGCTTCTGTTACTTGCAACGGCCACAGCGCTACATCATGTGCGGTGCGAAAGTCGCATGCGGTGGTATCTTCCGTTGCCATCATGCCGTGCATCAGGCTGCCGCGCGGCACCGTCACGCCGGTGGCTAGATTGGTCTCGGTCAATTCCGGGTTGAGCTGCGCAACGAGCATCGCCGGGCCCGGCGCCAGGTAGCTGGGGTACACCATCTCGAGCAGGTGCTGGGTAAAGCGCGGAAATTCCGCGTCCAGGCGCAGCTGTAAACGCGCTGTGAGAAAACTGACACCCTGGAGCAACTGCTCGACGTACGGATCGGCTACCTCGATCCCCCGCATACCGAGACGCGCTGCAATCTTCGGATGCTGCTGAGCGAACTCTGCGCCCATCTCATGCAGATGTTGCAGCTCACGTTCGTAATAGTCGCGCAGGCGCGGGTCCATTACGCCACCCGGCTCTTCGCCAGCTCGGTAATCTCTACTCTTCCTGTTTCCAGATCCACTTCTGTGCGCAGCAACAGCTCCAGCGGAACCGGTTGCGCCCAAAGATGACCTTCGATTTGGACGCTGATGACGTTGTGCTGATCGAGCTGGGTATCGCTGACGATCGCCTGCACGCGCAGCGACGGCGGGAGAATGCGCGGTTCGAACGCCAGGATTGCGTCGCGGATGCCGCGTTCTAGATCCATCGGGTCCAGCATGGAGGCCGTCGCACCGGACAGCGCAGGCAACCCGAAGTTGACCACCGAACGCCGGACGTTCGGCGCGTTCGCCAAGTCGGCACCCGATTCCAACCGTGTCGTGTTGAACAGCCAGACAAGGTCGCGCAGCACCGCTTCTCTGATTTGCGATTTGGTTAGCACCCGCTTGTCGGGCCCCTCGATGTCCTTGTCCGGTTCTTCGTCTGTGAGTCGATCGAGCAGGGCAGGCTGCAGGCGCTCCTGCCAGACCCACTGTTTCACGGTGAAGGCGTTCGCAAGCGAAGCACTCTGAGCGCCCGTGCTCAGTGTGATTCGACGCGCTCGTAGCGCCGCATGCTGCGCGATCGTAATGGTTACGATGGCATTCGTCGCGGTCGAGACGGTGACTTTCTTGACCGTGATATCCGGGCCGAAATCCGCGGTGGTTACGTCCTGGATGAAGCTGGTGAACTGGCCATTGATGGCCACGTCGAGGGTTTGTCCGTGCTGGCCCGAGCTCGGAATCGCACGGGTAAGCACCGAAGTCGCTTCAGCCACTGACGCTGTCCGCACTCGTTGCCGATTCTGCGAGCACCATCGTGCGAATATCCATGATTGGATACTCGCCATCGGGGATCGTAAGTAGACGTTGGCCCAACCCATGAAAGATGCCCGGCGAGGCTTCTTCCCAGACCGTCTTCCGCGCTAGACAAATCGCTCCATCCGCGCTGACTTCGGAGCCTGGGTAGCGCGTCGGAATCAAGCCGACCGCCTCGCCGCCGTTGCTGAATTGAAAATGCGAAGGCATCCAGACGAAATCGCGCAGGTCGGCTGGTTCTTCGATATCTACGCGGCTCAGCCGGCTGAATGGGATCCAGTAGTAGCGGCCGTTTACGATAGCTTCGAGTACCGGACCCAGGCGCGGATCGGCGTCCGCGATCCAGTCGAATGCTACCCCGTCGATCGTGCCCGACGATGCGGGCGCAGTCTCGAAGGCTGTATCGCGAAGCTTCTGTGCTTGAACGCCCTGTCCACGTCCGGACAGCAAGACCGATTCGATCAGCAGCGCTAGCCACTGTTCGGGCTCGCCGAACACCATGGGCGATCGCTTGCCGGCAAAGACGTCCGCGCGCAGCGATTCGCACCGTAGCGCCTCCCGGTACATTTGCGCCATTGCAAGTGCGCTTACATCCAGCGTTGCTGCGACGTCGAGTTGATTCAGAGCCCGTTCCCACTGACCGGTCACCGCCAGCAGCTGGAACAGAAACACGCGCAGCTTGGGGTCAGACGGCGAGGCGCGAACTTGGTCTTGCAGCTGCTTCAGGGCTGCCGCTACATCGGCGTCGCGCACGCTGTCTTCGGCAGTGATGGCAGAAACCATCTCGCTATCCTCCCTTTCGTGGGCTGGCCGGCATATGCACAGCGCTTGGCGACGCTATCCGACTACACTTCTGTTTCGAACATCGTGCTTCCCTGGCCCAAGCCGTCCTTGCCCTGCGGCGTGTACTCCACCGTAAATTTCTTGAAGGCGAACGCAACTTGTTCGGTCACTTCGGGGCCGCCTTCAGCGGAACTGCAAGATGTCGAGAGCGAAACGATGCGTGCCTTTTCGAGAGTGATCTTCAGATATTCCAATGGTTTTTCGCCCGCTTTCCGTACGGTAAGCGTGGCTTTTTTGATGATCTCGTTATTGCGCAGCGAAGCCATGATCGCGGTCGATGCTTTGTCCGCACGTTTCGTCACAGTCAGCTCACTGATGGAAGTCTTGTTGCCCGCAAGACCGGCTTGGATGCTGCTGTGCGATTCCATACCCCAGGACCAAGACAGTACGTCGACTTCATCGGGATGCGCGGGGTCGCTCGCTTCCCCCTTGATTGGTCCCTGCTTGGAGCCCTCGATCTTGAGGAATATGTCGGTTTGCGCCATAGCAGTCAGTCAAAGTTGATTATCGAAAGCCGCTGTCACTGAGAGAGGCACTAGCGCCCTCTCAATGACATGAGGGTATGGCCTATATCTTGATGTTTTGCGCGATGTTGTAGGCTGCTTCGACGGCCGCATCGCCCGAGCCGTCCGGCTTCTGCGGCGTATATTCGGTCTTGAACTCCGCGAAATTCAGCGTGACGTTTTCAGTCAAGCGGTCTTCGCCGCCGCTGCCGCCGGTGGAGACCGAGGTGATGATCACCTCTTTCATCGTAATCTTCAGGTATTCAAGCGGCTTTTCGCCGGCCTTGCGCACGGTGAGAAGACACTCTTTGAAGTGCTTACCGTTGCAACAAGCCAGTTGCAACATCGGTGAAGACTTATCCACGTATTTGGTCAACGACAAGTCTTGCACCGAAACTTTGCCTGCGCCTCCGCCGGAACCGCTATGCGTCGAGCCGGACTGACTCATCCCCCAGCTCCACGCGAGTATTTCCGTCTCGTCTTTATGCTTGTCGTCGCGCGACTCGCCCTTTAAATCGTCCAGCTTCAAAAACATGTCGATGGCCATACCGTCTCCCTTCCTCGTTGCACTGCCCGTTACGGAGCGCCTTAACTTGGCGGGCGCAGCAGCGAACTGCGTCCGCACCAAAGCGCGGAATCACCCAAACAACTGACGAATTAAATCCGCCTGCTGTGTGCCAGGCAATATCCCAAATGGCATAGTGTTGGGTTGCCTTGTTCTTCTAAACGCTTTCTCATAGCGGCTTGTGTGTCTGCCGGCACAGCGTCGTGACGGACGCTTACCCTCAGGGGCGCTGTGTCGTGGCTCTTGATCCTGCTTGAAATCCTTCCGCGCAAAGTCGTTATCGGTTTACGTGCCCTTGACGGATGGTAGTTTGGACACCAGACGCAAGGATACCGTCAGGCCTTCGAGCTGATAGTGCGGACGCAGGAAGAACCGCGACGTGTAGTACCCAGGATTTCCCTCGACCTCTTCGACCACGACTTCCGCCGCCGCCAGAGGTTTGCGCGACTTCGTGGTCTCGGACGAATGCGCTGGATCGCCATCGACGTAATTCATGATCCAGCTCTGCAGCCATTTCTGCATGTCGTCGCGTTCCTTGAACGAGCCGACTTTGTCGCGCACGATGCATTTGAGGTAATGAGCGAACCGGCAGCACGCGAACAGATACGGCAGGCGGGCGGACAGATTTGCGTTGGCGGTAGCGTCCGGATCGTCATACTCGAAAGGCTTTTGCAGCGACTGCGCTCCGATAAAGGCGGCAAAATCGGAGTTCTTGCGGTGGATCAGCGGCATGAATCCATTCTTCGCCAGTTCAGCCTCCCGGCGATCGCTGATGGCGATTTCTGTCGGGCACTTCATGTCCACCCCGCCGTCATCGGTCGGAAATGTATGCACCGGCAAGCCTTCTACCGCGCCTCCGGATTCGATGCCGCGGATGCGAGAGCACCAGCCGTACAGCTTGAAGGAACGGTTGATGTTCACCGCCATGGCATACGCGGCATTTCCCCACGTGTACTTACTGTGATCCGCCGCTCCGGTTTCCTCCTCGAAGTCGAACTCTTCAACCGGATTTGTTTTCGCCCCATACGGCAGACGTGACAGGAAACGCGGCATCGCCAGCCCGAGGTAGCGCGCATCGTCGGACTCGCGCAGCGAACGCCATGCAGCGTATTCGGGCGTGGTAAAAATCTTCGTCAGATCGCGCGGGTTCGCGAGCTCTTGCCAAGAATCCATTTGCATTGCGCGGGGCGATGCGCCGGCAATGAAAG
>JBDTMS010000075.1:0-10311 GCA_039934195.1 Betaproteobacteria bacterium | reverse complement strand
GTAATGAACGAAGGCTGGGCGACGTTCTGGCACTACACGATTTTGAATCGGCTATATGAGAAACGTATCGTGGACGATGCGTTCATGATCGAGTTTTTGCATAGTCATACCAACGTTGTCACGCAGCGCGGCTTCGATCAGCAGGGTTATCATGGGATGAATCCGTATGCCCTGGGTTTTTCGATGATGCAGGATATTCGCCGGATCTGCGAGAAGCCGACGGCGGAAGACCGCGAATGGTTTCCCGATCTGGCGGGCTCCGACTGGCGCACCAGCCTCGAATTCGCGATGCGCAACTTCAAAGACGAATCGTTCATCGCGCAGTACCTATCGCCGCGATTGATTCGTGAGTTCAGATTGTTCGTGGTTGCCGATCACATCGGTAACGCCGAATTGGAAGTGGACAGCATTCACGACGAGCACGGCTACAGGCGAGTGCGCCGGATGCTGGCGGATACGTACAAACGCGAGAATCAGCTCCCCGAAATCCAGGTGGCGCGATATGAGCGCGATGGCGATCGCTCTTTGCTCTTGCGAAATCACGTCTATCGCGGGCGGCCGTTGGCGGATGACGAAGCCAACGAAGTGTTACGCCACCTCGGACGTCTCTGGGGATTCCCTGTTCGCCTAGAAGCGATCGACGCCGAAGGTCGTGTCGACGGCTACCGAGAGTGGCGGCCGTAACCCTCGCGCACCCCGCAAGCTGCATAGGCGCCCGGCGCCAGGATCTCGACAACTCATCCCATCGGGCGGCGCCGGGTCAGCGGTTGTAAAAAGTCGCATTGCGCCTCTCCAGCTTGGAACCCTATGACACGCGTACAGCGTGCTGTACCGCGTCTCAACTCACACCGATTGCTTTGCACGCAACTGAAGATCTTGGTTGCGCACACGTCTCACAACCGCGCGGCGTTTCCCGTTACTTTGCGTAACTCGAAATTAGACGGCGCGGAAGTTTCGATTTGCAGCAAAGCACGTTTGCGATCGAGACCGCCCGCGTAACCGGTCAGCGATCCATCGCTGCCGATAACGCGATGGCAGGGGACCATGATCGAAATCGGGTTGCGGCCGACTGCAGCAGCCACTGCGCGTACACTTTGCGGTACACCGATCGTGCTTGCCAGCGCGCTGTAACTCAACGTTGCGCCATGGGGGATTGCGCATAGCGCGCGCCAGACGCGCAGCTGAAACGGCGTGCCTTGCAGGTTGAATGGCATATCGAAAGCGCTTGGATCGCGTGCAAAATATTTGCTGAGTTGCGTGCGTGCGTTTGCAAACAACGCATCCCGCGGCGCCTGCACCCAATCCTTACGGGGCGCAGGTTCGTATTTCTGACCGACAAAATACACGCCGGTGAGTGCGTCGCCGTCAGATGTAAGCAGCATCAAACCGAGCGGGCTGTCTATTCGGGTAAATTGGTTCATGGTTGTGCTCCCTCCAATGAGCTCCATAGATGCATGACGGCATAAGCGCGCCATGGTTGCCATTGCGCAGCGCGGTCGAGCGCACGCTGCGGATTACGATCTCCCAACGCCTTCAACACGCCGTAATCAGTGTGCGGAAATGCATCCGGCCATGACAGCGCACGCATAGCGATGTACTGCGTCGTCCACTCGCCGATGCCGGGCAAATTGCGCATACGGTCGAGCGTCGATTCGATATCGCCGCCGGGCTCCAGTCGTAGCGTACCGTCCGAGATTGCGCGGGCAATCACGAGAATCGCGGAAGCTCGCGCTCGGATGACGCCGAGCTGCGCAATCGCCGGCGGCTCGAGCTGTGCAATTGCTGCGGCGGTAGGAAACAAATTGGCCAGTCCAGGCACCGGCGTGGCGATCGGTGTGCCGAATGCCGAGGCAAATCTTCCTGTGAGAGTGCGTGCTGCTTTCACGGTGATTTGTTGTCCAAGAATAGCTCGCACTGCAATCTCAAAACCATCGAATGCGCCCGGCAATCGTAAGCCGGGTCGCGCTGCAGCCAGCGCGCCTAATGCTTGTTCGATTTGCGCCGGGTCGCAGGCAAGATCGAACAAGCGCTTGATTCGCGCGAGCACCGCTGGAATCGCACTCACCAAAGACACGCTGAGCGAGACCTCGACCGCTGCTTTGCGCCGGGCAGGTATGACGCTGACCCAGCCGTGATGCTCCTGTCCATTGTGCGCGATTCGCACGGTGCGCGAATAACGCTGGCCCTCTACCGATTCCACGCCTGTGATCGCGCGCCTGCTCAAGAAGGCGAGCAACGCATTCCAATCGAATGGCGTCCGGTAGGACAGCGCAAAATTCAACACGTCTGCCGTCGCACCGTTCTGCACATGTTTGCGCAGATCCGTCGGACTCAGGCGATAGCGCGTGCGAAACAGCGTATTGAATCTGCGCAGGCTGCCGAAACCGCTGGCCATCGCCACGTGCGTGATCGGTAGCGCGGTGTCGGTCAGCAGGCGTTTGGCAAGCAGCAGCCGATGCGTTTGCGCATATTCCACCGGCGATACGCCGAACTCGCTCTTGAACACCCGTCGCAAATGCCGATCGGTCACGCCCAGGCGCTGCGTGATGCAATCGATGCTCGCTTCGTTCAACGAGCCGTCCTCGATCATTCCCGCGGCGGATTGCGCAAGTCGTCCGCTCGCATCCACGCTTGCATTGCCCGGCGCGAGCTCGGGACGGCAGCGCAGGCAGGGACGATACCCCAGCGCCTCTGCAGCGGCAGCGCTTGGGAAAAAGCTGCAGTTCTGCGCCTTCGGCGTTTTCACCGTGCACACGGGCCGGCAGTAGATCTGCGTCGAGGATACGCCCACGAAGAAGCGTCCGTCGAAACGCACGTCGCGCGCCTTGAGCGCCTGGTAGCAACTTGTCGAGTTCAGCAGCATGCCGACATTCTAACGGGGACTGGCAATCGAGGCTCGCCGTTTTCGGACATCTGAGCGAGCGCTGGCAGCGGGGTAGCATAATGGACCCGCTATACTGCTGCGAATCGAGGTGTGAATGAAGCGCGCGAGCACCATCGTTCGCGCATTGATCAAAACGCTCAAGGATTGAGAATGGCGATTAGCGTGGATTGTGTCGTGCGCGGGCCCGACGTACTCGGCGAATGCACCATCTGGTGCGATCGCGAGCAGCTGCTTTGGTGGGTTGATATTCGCGCCCCGGCGTTGAATTACTTCAACCCGGCGACCGGCGAGGTGCGCTCACTGGGGCTGCGTGAAACAATCGGCAGTTTCGGGCTCACACAGTCGGGACAAAAGATGGTCGCCGCAATGAAGACCGGTTTGTACATGCTGGATCCGCATTCCGGCGCGCTCGAACTGATTGTGGCGCCGGAAGCGGATGTTCCCGGCAATCGCTTCAACGATGGCCGCTGTGATCGGTCCGGTCGCTTCTGGGCTGGCACCATGGCCGACACCGATCGCAAGCCGGTGGGGGCGCTATACCGATTGGACGCTGATCGCCAGTGCACGCGCATTCGCGGGGGCCTGCTGGTGCCGAACAGTATTGCGTGGAGCCCGGATAGCAAAGTCATGTATCTCGCGGACACTCACGTCAATTGCATTTGGACCTACGACTTCGACATCGACGGCGGCGCGATGAGCAATGAGCAGCTGTTCGCGGACACGGGCGGTCGCGGCGGCCGTCCCGATGGCAGTTGTGTCGATGCAGATGGCTATTTATGGAATGCGGAATACGGCGGCTCGCGCGTGGTGCGCTATCGGCCGGACGGCGTCATCGATCAAATCGTCTCGCTGCCGGTTTCCAATCCGACGTGCTGCTGCTTCGGGGGAAAAGACTTCGACACACTATATATATCTACTGCGCGCCAGCGGCTAACGCCTGAACAACTCGAGCGCGAGCCGCTCGCCGGCGGGTTGTTCGCATGCCGACCGGGTCCGCTTGGGTTACCTGAGGCTCGGTTCAGCGCTTGATGCGCCGCCGTTAAAGCTCGGAGTACTTCAAACGGGTTACCAGGGCGCTCGGCGTGACTGCCACCGGGCGTGCCGGCTTCGGCGCGCTGGCGGTGTAGCGAACCAGCGCACCTACGATTGCACGGTAATATGGAAGGCGCGCACCGAGGTAGCCATAGTCTTCTGTGCGTGAGGCACCGGGTCCTTTGACCGCTGAGATCGTCACTTCCCGGTGCTTGATTTCAGCATGGCTCTTCGCGACCTTGGCCCAGTCGGTCTTGAGAATCTCCTCCAGGCTGAGGTCATCCTGCAGCAGCAGGCGCCGGACTTCGATGCGATGGTGCGCATGCGGACCGGAATGCGCGCTTAACAGTTTGAGCCGGCGATATTTGAACCCCTCGCTTGGCGGCACCTCCACCACGAACACATAGACCGGCGCAGCGTAATCGCTGCGCCCCGGTGCCTGGCGACGCTCGCCTGCATACAGCGCATCGATCATTTCAGGTGCCTCGAACACCAGCATCAACGCTGGGTTCGCCAGTCTCAGATCGGCGCCGGTTCCCGGCAGCGGCGCTTGCAACAGCTCGCGGCAAGTGTCGGAGCTCACACGTACGGTTTGTTCGCCGAGCGCCTTGAAGTAAAAGAACGATTCGTAGGTCCAGTATTGATTGCCGGCCATTTGGACCATGGCTTCTTGATAAGCCGGCGTCTGCTGAAACAACTCGAATTGATACGCTGAAGTTTCCTGCGCTAACGAGCTCTTGAACGCCTCCAGTGCGCGCTTGAGATAGTTGCCGAGACTGCCGGCAAACTCGGCGTCCTCCGGATTGGGAATGATGCTGCCACGTCCTTTTAGCTTGGCGATGTCCTCGTCCAGCACCTCGGCCAAGGGCGAATTCCGATCGGCAAGCAGTCGCTCGTAGTACGTCGGTTGCATATGATTGCTCCTTAACGGCAAGACATGACGTGCAAGTCATTATAGGACCATCGGGGCCGGGAGGGTCGAGCGCCTGGCTGGCTCGCTCTGATGGGGCTAGCCTTGCTTCTGCGGCATTCGGACGCTCGGCTGGGTCATCTCGTTCATGCTCTGGAACAACATATTGGCATTCCCGCTACCGGACGATTGTGCATATGTCCCATACGCGGTGCCCCGCAGCGGCCCGCCGCCGTCTTGCATCGCGCGAAGAACACCGAGCAGCGTTGCCAGAACGCGTCCGCCCATTTCGGCGACCGCGATCGCGTTGTACTCGCCGAAGTGGGCGATGGCCTCGTTCACTGCGCCCCGTTGCAAGAGATCGATGAAAGAGCGGTCGGCGGCTATTCGTTCGGGCGACGGCATCAAGTGGCGTCCGCGTACCAGAGCATGGGTCAAGGCCGTGCTGGCCAGAAACACGGTGCGTCGGCCGAGACGCTGGGCCGTCGCGTGGATCAGTGCGCCCGCGCGCATGCACTCGGCGTGATCGGCCATTGCTACGACAGGAATGCTCACCACCGCGACTTCCGCTGTGGGATCGAGATGGGAGAGCGGCACGAAGGTGCCGTAGTCCCAGGCGTAGTGCGGCGATGCATTAACCGCCGCGGGAATGCCGTCTTGCTGCCAGGTATCGACGAGCGTTTGTGCGAATTCCGGGTCGCCTCGGTAACGGTATGGAATACCGGGAATCAGATCCGGCGCTTCATCGGCAATGCACAGACCTTCATGTGTCGAGTGCAGCGTTGCGAACCAGTTGAAGGTCGATACCCAATGGGTCGACGCAATGACCCACAGCTCGGGTGTCCCTGACCGGAGATCGCGGCCCATGGCGCGCTCGCCGTCTACCAACGTCTGCTGAAAATCCGGAGTGATCTCGGGCCGGCTCAACGTGGGCACATGCGCGACCAGCGCCGCCGCGATGACACCGCTCATCGGCGTCCTCGGCAGTGTTGTGAACGCTGATACCCGCACACGCGATGAGCTGCGTCAACGCCGTGGACCGATGCGGAGATCCTATCGCCAAAACTGATTTTCATAACTTACCCGGCAGCTTTGGCTGCGTCAGTCGATGCGGACGACATCAGAATACCGCACTAGAGCGGATGGTTCCCCGCGCCACGCTCCACCTGTTCGATAACCGGACGGCGAACTCGATCGGACCGCTTACCCAAATCGGCACGCGATCTAGATGCGATCTGCATCCAACAGGAAACTTCCATGCCTCGGGAATCGTCCTATAATCGCGCAGCAAGGCGCCCGGGGTAGCCTGCTGCTGTAGCCGTTGCGATTGCAGAGGAAGCCTCGTGGCGAGTTGGTCTTTCATAAGAGGCTCCATGAGCCAGGGCAAGAGCGCGTGTGAGCTCATGCCGATTGCCTAAAGGAGAAATAACAGTGAGCAGGGCATCGACCGTGATGAAGTTATTATGCGTTACCGTTCCGCTGATATTGGCATCCGGATGTTCGACATTTTCCGGATCCAGTTCGGGCACCCCCAGCAAAGAAGATCAGGCTCTGACCGCGGCACAGAATGCTTTGCAAGAAGCCAAGGCTGCACGCGCATCGGCGGACTCTGCGTTGCAGGAAGCGCGGGCGAATCGCGCCAAGATGGATGAAGTGTTAGCGGCCGTACGTAGTTCCAAAGGCGGTGGAGACGCCGCGCAGGCCTTGGATCAGGCGCGCGCAGCTAATCAGGCCGCACAAGAAGCGCGTGCAATGGCCCAGGAAGCACACGACGCTGCGATGAAAACTAACACGCGGGCTGATCGTATGTTCCAAAAATCGATGCGCAAGTAGGTTCCAAGCGAGGACTCCTTAGCGTGGAGTCGTAGTTGCTTTAGCGGGCAGGCGCCTGCGTTCCTACGCTAAGGCGCCTTTTCCGAATTCTCGTCGGGTAACGCCGGCGCCGTCTCGACGACTTCCGGCGCCGTTTCGAGCAAGTCACTCAGTGCCGGCGTGCCGAGCGCAATCGGCATCGGCAGGCCGCGCTGCTCGCTCAAAGCCGTCATGATCCTGTCCCAATCCGGTGCATGCGTGTACGGCAGCCTTTCTAATATCGTTTTCACCGCCGGCGTCAGCGTCGTCGCTTGTGCCGTTTCTGCCCGCGGGAACACCTGCAAGTAGGGTTGGCGGGCGCGCCACCCGAATAGATAAGGTTCGTCGATGATGCGAACCGCTGTGCCAACCGGAACCTGCGAATACAGCGATTCGATTCCCTCCGGGTACATGCGAATGCAGCCATGGCTCACGCGCATGCCGACCCCCCAGGGTTTGTTGGTGCCGTGTATCAGATAGCTGCCCGGCATTGCTAGATACAACGCGTACTTGCCCAGCGGATTCAGTGGCCCGGCTTTTACCTCGGCCTCGAGCCAATGTCCTTCAGCCGCGTGCTCCTCGCGAATGTCTTGCGACGGGCGCCAGATCGGATCTGCGGCTTTGCGGATGATGCGCGTCTGGCCCAACGGCGTGCGTGCGTAATCGGTGCCGATGCCGATGGCAAACGTCATCACGCGCGCGGCTTGTCCCGGTTTTGCGATGGGAAAATAAAACAGCCGCAGCTGCGAGATGTTGAGGACCAGGCCGCGGCGTGGTCCGGGTGGCAGGATGAATTGCGTCGGCACTACCACGTGCGTCCCTTCGCCGGGCAACCAAGGGTCGACGCCGGGATTAGCGGCGGTGATCTCGCCGTAGCCGAGCCCGAACCGGCGCCCGATATCGAGCAGCGTGTCCTGCTCGCGTGTGACTAGTTTGCGAATCACGCCGATGACATCATCTCCGGCGGGCGGAAGCGGATAAGTCTCAGCCTCGGACGCAGCGCACTTCAGCACCAGCGCACCAGCGAGCACTGCGATCTTCAGTTTGCGCGATCGCAGAACAGTTGCACCGCGTACTGTTTGCAAGTTCGGCCGCGGCAGTACCTCACGCGCCATACGTGAGCGCCTTCGCCTTGCCCCAGAACACGCGATAGGACAACAGCGTATAGCCGAACACAAGCGGCAATACGATGCATACACCGATGAAGACGAAACGCAGAGACTCGCGCGCGGCGGCGGCCTGCCAGATCGTCACGCGGTCGATGACGAGATACGGAAACATGCTGTAGGCGAGGCCTGCGAACGAGAACACGAAGATCCAGACCGCCAGGACGAACGGCAGCCACTCGCGATCCGACGCGCGGCGCTGCAGTTTATTGAGCGAGCGCCAGATGCCGATGAATGCTGCGACCGTCAACAGCGGCAAGGGGGAGAGCCACAGGATCTTCGGCCAGCTGAACCACTTGTCCATCACGCCTGCGCTCGCAAACGGAGTAGCAAGGCTGATGACGACGACGCCCGCCGCTGCCAACACGAGCGCGTACTTGCTGAATCGCAGCGCGCGCTTTTGCAGATCACCTTCGGTCTTCATCAACAACCAGGTCGCGCCGAGCAAGGCATAGCCGCCGGCCAGACCCAGGCCGACCAACGCGCGAAACAGCATGAACACCCAGCCGCGGTCGAAACCGGTGATGACGCCGCCGAGCATGACGCCTTGCGCGATTGCCGTTACCAGCGAGCCGGCGCAGAACAGATGATTCCAGAGGTCGCGATGCCACCCGGTCGCTTTGAAACGCAGCTCGAAACCGACACCGCGCACGATAATGCCGAACAACATCACCGCAACCGGCAGATACAGCGCCGATAAAATGATGCCGTGCGCGCGTGGAAACGCGACCAACAAAATGCCGACACCGAGCACGAGCCAGGTTTCATTGGCATCCCAGAACGGGCCGATGGAGGCGACCATCAGATCCTGTTCTTCCGGTGTTGCAAAAGGTACGAGAATGCCCACGCCGAGATCGAAGCCGTCCAAAATGACATACGCAAGAATGGCGAAGCCCATCAGACCCATAAATACCAATGGCAGGTCGAGCATTACCACGAGCGTTTGCCAGCCGTCCGGTTTTGTGCGGCCCTATCAGTTCGCATAGAAATGTCGGGACCCTGTGACATATCGATCAGTATGCGGAGCCGGTCGGTTGCAGCTCGCCGGTCGCTGGCACTCCCCGGTCTACTCGGGCCGCTGCGCGTGCTAGCTGAGTCACCACAACGATATAAGACAGGAGTAACAGCACGTAGATTACGAAATAACCCATTAAGGTAATCCCGATACTGCTGGCGGGAACGTCGGAGGCGGCATCCGCAGTCAGCAGCAATCCATAGACGAGATACGGCTGCCGACCGATCTCGGTAACCAGCCATCCGGACAGCGTCGCTACCCAGCCGGAGAAAGTCATTCCAGTGAACGCATACAACAGCCAGCGCGGCATCTGGCGGCGTTTGAATAGCAACCAGGTCCCGAGCCATGACACCGCGAGCATGAGCAGGGCAACGCCAACCATCACGCGGAACGCATAGAAGACCGGCATTACCGGCGGATGCTTGTGTTCGAAGGCATCCAGCCCCTGCAACTCGGCATCCGGATCGTGGCGCAGAATCAGACTTGCGCCATACGGAATCGAAATCGCGTAGTCGTTGCGCTTGTCTTTTGCGTTGGGAATCGCAAACAACAGCAGCGGTGCCCGACGCTCGGTTTTCCAAATTCCTTCGATGGCGGCAATCTTGGCGGGCTGGTGTTCCAGCGTGTTCAATCCATGCTGGTCACCCACCGCAATCTGGACCGGTATCAATACCGCGGCCGCCAGCACGCTGATCCGCAGCATGCGCGCGGCGGCTTCGAATCGGCGATTGCGCAACAGCTGGTACGCCGACACGCCGGCGACAAGAAAGCTTGCAGTCAATCCGGATGCGATCAGCATGTGCGTCAGCCGATACGGAAAGCTTGGATTGAAAATCACCGAGAACCAATCCGCCACGTGCGCTTCGCCGTCGATCATCGTGAAGCCCTGCGGCGTATGCATCCATGAATTGAGCGCCAGTATCCAGAACGCAGAAGCAGTGGTACCCGCGGCGACCAGCAGCGACGACATGGTGTGCAGCCAGATCGGCACGTGCTCGCGGCCGAACAGCATTACGCCGAGAAAGGTTGCTTCGAGGAAAAACGCCGTGAGCACTTCATAGCCGAGCAGCGGCCCTGCGATGTTGCCGACGGTGTTCATGTAGCCCGGCCAGTTGGTGCCGAACTGAAAGCTCATGGTGATGCCGGAGACGACGCCGAGCGCAAACGACAGTGCGAATATTTTTACCCACAACCGGTATGCATCGAGAATCCAAAACTCGGTTGGGCGCTTGAGTCGGAGGACGCTTAAATAGAACAGGATCCAGGCGAGCGCGATGGTGATGCTCGGAAACAGGATGTGGAAGCCAATGTTGAGCCCGAACTGAGCTCTGGCCAACAGCAAAGGATCGGCTGACAGCATGGACATCTATTATCGAACAAAACGCGTCGCCCTGTTGAGCGCTGCTCTGCGGCGTTCGATGATGAGGGCCGTCAGAGCGACGAGCTGATTTCC
>JBDTMS010000074.1:0-10321 GCA_039934195.1 Betaproteobacteria bacterium | reverse complement strand
TTGCCGAGATTCTCGCGTAAGGTCTTGATCTGCTCGTCGAACCATAGCGCAGTCTCGCGCGCAGGATCCACCCGCAATTCGAGATTGGTCTCGAGGTACGCCTTAGCAAAAGCGTCCGCGATGATCGCAGCGAACTGCGGTTCCTCCCACGTGTAGCGAATTGCGATGACACTGCTCTCTCGCGTCGGAACGACATCGAGCTTGTCGAGCAAGACGTCCGCTAACCAGTCATCAATGGTGCCTTTTCCCTGCGTCGCCTCTAGAAAGCGCTGGCGAACGGTCGCATTGTCAGTGAGCTTAAGTCTGCGTACGACCTTCAAACCGACTCTGTGACTTTGGATAATGTCGATCTGCGTTGGGAGATAACCCGGCGGCGCGGCCATCGCACCCGAGACTGGATCCATGCTTTTGTAATCGATCAGCACCGAAGTTTCTGCGCGGTAGCGAGGGGAGAACAAGTTATTTACTGCAATGGCCACCGCCAACCCGAATATGGCCAACACGACCAATATCCACTTGCGTGCCCAGAGGACTAATAGGAATTGTTTAAACGTCATTACGTGTGCGCTCTCATGCCGGTTGGTGGGGCTTACGTCTCACCGCTGCATCGACTGCAATTAGGCGCGCGGTAGGGCCTCGCACTCGGGTTCCTAAGAGCACACCTCGATGTGCAGCGATTAGGCATTTACGTCGTCACCTTAAAACAAGCTCTCTTTGATGAACATGACATCATCGGGCATGAGCAAGTCGTCGTATTGCGCGATGAAGCTTTTGATCTTGCCGTCTTTGTCTCTGCGATTAATTTGAATACTTCCCTTTGCAGCTCTCAACGTGAACCCGCCACCCAGGGACAGCGCCTGCATTACCGACAACCGGTGTTCCAATCGATAGACGCCGGGACGCTGCACCTCTCCGTAGATGTAGAAGTAGGGATAGCGATCGACAAAGATCGTGTCGCCACCAATCACCTCTGGACTGACCAACGCGCCGTTAGAGTGAAACAGCAGCGGGATGTTTACCTCGAGCGTAATGGTTTTTCCCTCACGCACACGGACGAGGATTACGGTATCCGACGCGTCTGGTGCCGTCCCGCCTGCGAGGGCAAGGATGTCGGTCAAGTTGTACGCGCCTTCCTCCAGAGCATAGCGTCCCGGCCTGTTAACGTGCCCAAGAACAGAAATCTGTTTGCTGCGAAATTGAGACACCGTAACCGTTACCTGGGGATCTCGCACAAACCCGCGCGCCTTAAGGAGCCCGCCGATCTTCTGCTCGACCTGCTTTGCGCTCAGCCCGTTCACCTCTACTGCACCGAGCAGTGGAAACGTCAGCGTTCCTGCATCCGATACTCTAGTTTCGGTCGCCATATCCGGCTGTTGAAAAACGGTGACGCGCACGGTATCGCCCGCACCCAGCAGATACAAGCGGCCGGGATTTCCAACCTGGCCTGCCGATAACGACGCTGGAGCCTCGGTGGAGCGTATTGCTTCGCCCTGTCGTACCGCTGTGCCTGGCGGGCCTTCGGCACCGGGCGACGGCACAGTTGTCTTTGCTTTTGGGATATCCGCACGGTCTGTCGTGCGCGCAGGGGGAGTCTGCTTGGCAGGTGCTGGAGAATCTGCTCCAGCAGGTTTTGGCTGTTGCGCAAACGTTTGAGCCTGTAGCAATAGCGACAGGCCAAGCGCAGCTAGAAGCAGTGGCATTGCTCTTGTTAGAGAGCGGATTATTTCTTTCGGCTTGAACACTGACATCACAAATTAATTAGAAGTTGAGTTGAGCGCAATTGCAAGCACAGTCTATTTTCCGAGGCCCTTGAGACCTTTTTGAATGGCCTCGTCCGATTCTCCGGCGGTACCGGATTTCGCTTCTGGCTTCGGCTCCTCAGCCGCTACCGGCGACGCGCCGGCGTCCTTTTTGCCAAAGTCGCCGACATATTCGATTTTCGCGGCGGCTCTCAGGCGCTTCAATTCCGCATTGGAAAGCTCGAGTCGCGTGCGATTTTGCAGGTACTGTTCAATGTATGGCACAGATTGCTGCTCGGTCAGCGGCGCTGCTTGCGATTGCACGAGCTGAGATACGACAGTGGCATTGCCGCGTGGGATTAGCAGAAGATCGCCGTCCTTCATTTTATGAATGCGAGTGACTAGCTCCATCGGCAACTGCTCAGCAGCTTGCGTGCTGACATTAGTCTGATATTTGATTTGCTGAGTCTGCAGCCACGCTACGAGCTGAGGCATGATTTTGTCCTTGGCGGGATCCTTGTCCAGTTCCTCGAGTTCGGCACGCAGTTTGGGCTGGAGCTCGGGCGTGGACGCGACCGCGATCTCGCGGAACCGATACACTCGGCGCTCCTGAAACAGCTCGGGATGCTCACCGTAGAACGTCTTGACTTGATCCGCATTGGACTTCGGCGCTCCAGACATGACTTGCTCGAGATAAGCCTGGGCCAGAATCTGTCGTTTCGACGCTTCGATTGCAGCGACGATCCGGGGATCGCGATCCAATTTCTTTTCGATCGCTTGATGGACCAAAATCTGCTGATCGACCAAACGCTCGAGCAATTGGTTCTGAGCTTGTTTTTGCTGCGGCTCGGGAATATTCCCCGCGCGCGACAGCGCTTGATTGACCTGATGTACGGTAATTTCGTCGCCGTTCACCTTCGCCGCAACTTGCCCGCCTTTCCCATCGCCGCCGCGTCCGCAGCCTCCAATGATCAAAGCGACAGCGATAACGGCAAGGGATGCCCTGGTAGGTCTGCCTAGGAGGAGATTCACAACGGACTCCGTGTGGTTTTTGATATTGGGTATGCTGGAGGGAACCAGCAGTCACTATGTTGGGCTTCCGACCAGCCACGCAAGCGAGGGGAACAAACGAATGACTGGAGTGAACGATTCAGAGTTCGATGCCCAGGTGCCGGTGCGAAAAGCCTGAAGCCCAGCACCTGGATGCATGCGCCCGTCCAATCCGATGCCCCGCTACAACGGGCGGAAGTATACCCGCTTTTATTGCCAACATTCCGCTCTAATCAAGTACCTGACGTGACAGTTTTGACAAATTCCTGCGCCTTCGTTTGCCCCGGCCAATGTCACCAACCGCAGACGCGAAAGGGCACCATCCGATTCGCCTGCGGTCCGATCTTATCTTCGTCCGCATCTACCTAAACTCGAGACCTATCTGATTCGTTATGCACCGGCTTTCCAACATTTGCGCCTGGATGTGCATGCTGGTCTGCCTCAGCCCACCGCTGTTCGTTGCAGCAGCTACACCGACGAATGCCGGGCATTCGCTTGGCATTGATCGCACCAATCTAGCGGTAATCATCAATTTGTCCGATCCGCTCAGCGTTGCCACGGGAGAGTATTACGCACAAGCGCGCCGCATCCCGGCGACAAATGTAATCCGCATTGCCATACCGGTCGGCGCGTCTGAACTGTCTCCCGACGAGTTTTTACGGGTGAAATCACAGGTGGATTCGGTGGCGCCTCCCAACATTCAGGCGTTCGCCTTGGCATGGACCGCGCCGTATCGCGTAGGTTGCATGTCAATCACGAGCGCATTCGCATTCGGCTACGATCGGTCTTACTGCGCAAACGGTTGCGCTGCGACGCGCCTCAGTACGTACTTCAATTCACCTAGCCGCTCGCCATTCGACGAGCTTCGCATACGTCCAGCGATGATGTTAGCTGGCCACAGTTTCAACGATATTAAACTGCTCATCGATCGTGGCATCGCGTCCGATGCAAGCTTTCCCCGTGGGAGAGCATTCCTGCTAAGTACCTCCGACAAGGCCCGCAATACCCGCGCGTCGTTGTATCCGATTGCGGAAAGCGCGGCGGCCGGACTGATCGATATTTCGGTGCTCAAGCAAGACACGCTGATCGACGCGAAAGAAGTGATGTTCTATTTCACCGGTCGCGACCGCGTAACCGGCCTGGAAACCCTGCACTATCTGCCGGGCGCAATCGCCGATCATTTGACGTCGTTCGGAGGACAGCTGACCGACAGCGTTCAGATGAGCGCGCTGAGATGGCTGGAGAGCGGCGCGACGGGCAGCTACGGAACGGTGGTGGAGCCCTGTAATTTTCCGCAGAAGTTTCCGCACCCCGCTCTTGTCATCGGGCGGTACATACGCGGCGAAAGCTTGATCGAAACCTATTGGAAGAGCGTTGCATGGCCCGGTCAGGGCGTGTTCATAGGTGAGCCGCTGGCTGCCCCATATCGCCTACGTCGTTAACCGCCCAGCGTGCTCAACTCCGAAGCGCGCTATCTAGAAAGTAAACTGCCCGCTCAGACCGATCAGGTTATCGTCGTAATCGACTAAGGGCGCGCTTGAATCGCGGCGCGTAAATGCATAGTTGAAGCCCAGTCGAAACGTGCGCGTTGCCGCGTATCCCCCACCGACGCCCAGCGTGTACGTCTTATCGTGGCGCCCCGCTTGCCCGATGTTTAGGCCTTGTGTGCGGGATCCGGTGTCGCCAAGAAAGCGCAAGTCCTGGAATTGTGCCGTGCCGCTTAAATTGATTTTCGACGTAAGTCGATACGTCGGCGCAATTACCAAACTGTAGGTTCGCGCGTACGTCGTCGCGATATCTTCAATGCCGCCTACATCGCGTGAGGCCAGCAATCGCATGCTAATTCTTCCGGTGGCGTTGTAAACCCAGCCAACCGAACCTGTCCAGCCGTTGAAATCGCGCTCCGGTAGATTTTCATGCCTGCGTTGTTTGTAGCCGATGCTTCCATCCACCGACGACTTGCCCGTCAACTGCGCATTGAAAAACGTCGAAACTCGATTATCGCGATACGCGTTGTCTGCTGTGCTGTTGTTAACAACGAACGACGTGTTGAACTTCACGCTCCATGATTGTAGTTGTAGGCCCACCGAGTTCGCACTCGGAAAGATGTAGGCGATTCCAAGCTGCAATCCGGTCTGCTTATAGTCGCTGAACTTCGCCTGATCGAAGCTGTTGGTCACGGTAGTGTAGTTAAGCCCCCCTTGCAGCTCGAAGTTCGGCGCCAGCCGGTAGCGCGGATTGAAGAAGTAAGTCTGATTGGCAATCACGTTGCTTTGCTGAGCGTTGGCATAGTCGAAGCTCTGCAGCGATCGCGATTGGCTCGCGCCAAGATCACCATGCCAGTCTTCACCAACGGCCCAAAGCCAGGACGCACTCCCGGAACCGCCCACATAGTTCAGATACGAGTTGCGCGAATATCTGTAGTCGGTGATGTTGAGGTTCGCACGAAAGCGCTGACGGCTCACCGGCACGTCAGCAGATAAACCTAATCCGAACCGATACAGCAGATCGTCTCGACTTGCATTTACTCTAGGCGTCGGCTCACCGCGGTCCAAGCGAAACAAGTTGTCGTCGTAACTCACACCCGCGTTGGCGCTGATGAAAACAGTGTCGCTTCCAAGCGCATTTGCGTCGTTCGAAAACGTGCCGAGTAGCATTGCCGAGCTCAGTATTGCGAGGCTTAACCGCGTCGGCGTCTGGCGACGTGAGTTGCTGTTCTTCAAAGGATTCTCGAGTAGCTTCGTGGTTTTCAGGCTGCGGATCACGTTACCAGAATTCCCAACGACCGGTATATAGAACCCATACGCCGAGCATAAAATTGGTGACGGCATGTGCAACGATTGCGGTCCACAGATTGTTTGTGCGCATGTAGATCCAACCGAACCCCAGGCCGGCGAGCAGACCGGCCAACCATTGATGATGTTCCACCGCAAACAAAGCCGAGCTGACTAGCAGGGCCAGAGCGCCTGCGCGACGCGGAGCGACACTCAAAAAGTTCGGATTCCGGATCCACCGCAGAATCAGCGATCGCCAGAACAGCTCTTCCATCACCGGCACCACCGCCGAGGCGCCGATCAAACGCGCCGTTGCGAGCGGCCAGATGATCTCGCCGGCGGGATTGCGCGGGTCCCAGCCACCGGACTTGCCCATGGTTGCCCACGGCTGATCGAGAAAAATCCAGATCACGAAGATCACAACACCGATCGCACACGCTAGTAACCAATTCCCGACACCAATATTTTCGGACGTGTGCAACTCGCTGTAGCGCCTCCAGAACACGCCGAGTGCGATAGCTACGCAGACAACTTTGACCGCATAGAACCAGCGCATGCCGAGACCGATCCCGTCAGCAGGCAGCACGGACTCCATCATCAAAAATGCGATGTAGAGCGCGAATGGAATGATTCGGATCGCAGCAGGAGACATTCGTTCGGCCGCTGTTGTCAGGCGAGGACGACACGCCACGCCTGAATTGTTTGAATGCGCTATGCGCCTGCGCTGATGTGCGCAAGCATTTAAGCCAGAACTGCGGACTATTGCAAGTTCAGTCCCGGGATGGTGCCACCCGACATGCAAGCTTGCTGACGCTTGGTAACGGATGCCAGGCATTGCGTATTCGAGCCGCCGGGAGTGCGCGCCTGCACCTGATGGCACATCTCCATATCGGCAGAGCGCTGCGCGCGGCATTTGAGCTCGCGTGCAGCTTTCTCGATCTGCTCGTCTTCAGCGGCGCCGGTCATGCTGGTGCTCGCGGCGCCGGTCATGCCGTTGTTGTTTGCCGATTGCTGTGATGAATTGTAGGCGCCCGGGACGTTGCCACCGGTGCCATTGGCACCGGGCACATTGGTCCCCGGAGCGCCGGTTTGACTACCAGGCATGCCGGGCTGAGCCGTCCCACCACGCGCATCGAACGGCAGATACGAAAATATCCAGTCCTTGTAGGTTGTGGCCTCCGCAAAGCTCACGTAGGTCCCCTTGAAACCTGCAACTTTGATCGGCTCCTCCCCTGAAATGCTATGGATACCAAGAATGCCGCCGTCGGGCCCGCGCACGAATGCCCATTCGTTTTTGCCCGTCATCGGATCCAAGTAGATGCGGCGCAGGTGGCGCTGCACGTTGGGAAAGCGCGGATCTTGCAGCAGGTCTTGCAGTGTCTTGGGAAACATGCGAACGCCGCCGGGCGCCCGCTCGTAGTAGGAGGCGATGGCCTGGCGAAACTGATCGCCGACGAAGAGCAGCTGCTCTTCTTTATCGCGTTGGACCTGGGTGTGCCACACCTGCGCAATCGCGACGAGTGCGGTGCCCATGATGACAATCAAAAACAGCAATGCCAGATAGGTGAACCCAGCACTCGCGCGGCGCAAATGCGGGCGCAAGCGAAGCGGGCTCGCTGCGGCTGCTGAACCGATCATGGCCGGGAACAGTCCGATCGCGTTTTGGCGAAGCGTGGCATTCGTTGTCTCAAATCCGATGATTGTGGTCCAGGCAGGCGAGTCGAATAATCAGGCTCGCTTTGACCGGATACTACCGCCAATGGTTTGTGTCGATGGTTTGTGTCGATGGGTTGTGTCGATGCGGTCTCGCCACGCGCACCCAACTCAACCATCAAACCTGGCGCAACCATAAACCCAGCGCCCATAAATCCAGCGCAACCTGAACAGCGGCTTCCGGCTGGAAGTCTTTAACTGGCCGACGCCATTTCGAGCGTTGCGCAACGCTTCGCAACACGCGCTGGTGCAAGCTAGCGCAAACATCATCGCACCAGCCGCGAATGGCACTAGGCTAAAGTAGCAGACACGCTAAGATACCGCGATAACAAGTTACAGGAGGACAACTATGGCCAAGATGAGAGCGGTGGAAGCCGCGCTGCTCGTGATCGAAAAGGAAGGTGTCACTGCCGCGTTCGGCGTGCCCGGCGCGGCGATCAACCCGTTTTATGCGGCTATGCGTAAGACCGGCAACATTCGGCACTACCTTGCGCGACACGTCGAGGGCGCATCGCACATGGCCGAGGGCTACACGCGAGCCAAAGCCGGCAACATAGGCTTGTGCGTAGGGACTTCCGGGCCTGCAGGAACCGACATGATCACCGGACTATATTCCGCCTCAGCCGATTCGATACCGATTCTGTGCGTCACCGGCCAAGCGCCGCGGGCCCGTTTATACAAGGAAGATTTTCAGGCGGTCGATATCGAGTCGATCGCCAAGCCGGTCACGAAATGGGCGGTCACGGTGCGCGAGCCCGCCCAGGTGCCGCGCTCGTTCCAGCAGGCGTTTCACCTAATGCGTTCCGGCCGGCCCGGTCCGGTATTGATTGACATGCCGTTCGACGTGCAGATGGCCGAGATCGAGTTCGACATCAGCACGTACGAGGCACTGCCCGTCTATAAACCGCAGGCCAGCCGCGCGCAGATCGAGAAAGCGATGTCGATGCTCGCCGAAGCGCAGAGGCCGCTGATCGTCGCGGGCGGCGGGATCATCAACGCGGATGCGTCTGCGCTGCTGGTCGAATTCGCCGAGCTCACCGGCATTCCGGTGATTCCGACGTTGATGGGCTGGGGCACGATCCCGGACGACCACGCGCTGATGGCCGGCATGGTCGGGCTGCAGACCTCACACCGATATGGCAATGCATCGATGCTGGCGTCGGATTTCGTGCTCGGCATCGGCAACCGCTGGGCCAATCGCCACACCGGAACGGTCGAGGTCTACACGAAAGGCCGCCAGTTCGTGCACGTCGACATCGAGCCGACGCAAATCGGGCGCGTATTCTCGCCTGACTTCGGGATCGTATCGGATGCCGGCGCCGCACTGAAGCTGTTCGTGGAAGTTGCGCAAGAGCGCAAAGCGGCAGGCAAGCTCAAAGCACTTACCGAATGGGCCGCCGAGTGCCGCGAACGCAAACGAACGATGCTGCGCAAGACCAACTACGAAGACGTTCCGATGAAACCGCAGCGCGTCTATCAATGCATGAACAACGCGTTCGGCAAGGACGCGTGCTACGTCAGCACCATCGGTCTATCGCAAATCGCCGCTGCGCAGTTCCTGCACGTCTACAAGCCGCGCCACTGGATCAACTGCGGCCAGGCGGGGCCGCTGGGATGGACTATCCCGGCGGCGCTCGGCGTGCGCGCGGCCGACCCGGATCGCAAAATTATCGCGTTGTCGGGCGATTACGATTTCCAGTTCATGATCGAGGAACTCGCCGTCGGTGCGCAGTTCAAGCTGCCGTATCTCCACATCGTCGTGAACAACTCGTATCTGGGATTAATTCGGCAGGCACAGCGCAGCTTCGACATGGACTATGCCGTGCAGCTCTCGTTCGAGAATATCAATTCGCCGGAAGTCGCAGAGTACGGCGTCGACCATCTCAAAGTCGTCGAAGGGCTCGGCTGCAAAGCGATCAGAGTGCGCAAGCAAGAGGAAATTGATCCCGCAATCGAGCAGGCGAAGGTATGGATGACGCAATATCGCGTGCCCGTGGTAATCGAGATCATGCTGGAACGCGTTACCAATATCTCGATGGGAACCGAGATCGATAAGGTCATGGAATTCGAAGAGCTCGCGCTAATGCCCGACGATGCGCCAAGCTCTGCAGGGTTGCTCGACTAACGGGTTTAAGCGTCGGGGTTCAGCGCGGCGGGACACGGTAAAAACGTATCGCGCCTTCGGGTCATTCCGGCCCGCAGGGCGCGGTGCTCGCAGGGATCCGACTTGATTTTGTTCTCCGCTGGTTCGCGCCCAAACGACGGTGCAGCGCGGTGGCGATGATTGCCCAGAATCACACCGCCGTTTTTCGTTGCAGATTGCTGCTCGCGCGTCGCTTGTAGCGGCCGCGAATCGCGCTCAACCGCTACGCAACGCGGATCATCGTTCGACAAGCGAGCCGGGCGTATGCGCAGGTGTTGCCACCGCGTCGGTGGCGGTTCACAGCAGCGGCGATACACCACGATGGATTCGCCGGCGATGTCTAGGCCCAGAGGCCACGCAGCTTCCCCGCCACATCGACACGCTCTGTCTCGACCACCGGCACGGTGTGGTCCACATCCCCGACCGGAAACGCCACCTGTTCGAGGTGTGCAAGCACAGCGCGGCTGATAAACCGGCTGCGGGCGCCGTAGATGTGCGTATCCCCTCGTCGTGGCTGCTGCGTGACGTAATAGCGCAGCGGCGCGATCAAGTGCAAATCGCTTTTAGCTCTGGTCATTGCAACGTACAGCAACCGTCTTTCTTCCTCGATCGACTCCGCGCGCCCGGTGGCAAATTCCGAGGGGAAATTGCCGTCGGCGACGTTCAACACATGCACCGCATCCCACTCCTGACCTTTCGCTGAATGAATCGTCGACAGAACCAAATAGTCTTCGTCCAGCAGCGGCGGGCCTGACAAATCGCCGGTCGCCGCCGGCGGATCGAGCGCCAGCTCGGTGAGAAAGCGCTCGCGTGTGGCGAATTGCTGCGAGATCCGTTCGAGTTGCATGAGGTCGCCCGCGCGAACCTGCGCCGACTCGTAGATGCGTTCCATGTGCGGCTCG
>JBDTMS010000073.1:0-10348 GCA_039934195.1 Betaproteobacteria bacterium | reverse complement strand
ACGGGCCCGGCATACCGCTTGAATTTCGCACGAAAATCTTCGGTAAATTCTCGCAGGCCGATTCGAGCGACACGCGGCAGAAGAGCGGCACCGGGCTCGGTCTGAGCATCGTCAAGACGATGACGGAAAAGCACAACGGCACCGTCACGTTCGATTCTCAGATCGGATCCGGCACGACCTTCCACGTAATGCTCCCGCTCGTCGAGCCTGAAACGCTCGCCGCAACCGTCGAGCCTACCGCTGTGCCACCCGGTCCCACGCGCGCGAGCCTCGACAAACACGTTCTGATCTGCGAGGACGACAGCGCGCTCGCCGCAAGCATCGAACGCACACTGCATTGCGCCGGCTATACCGCCGATATCGCCTATGACCTCGCACAGGCACGCGCGCATCTGGCGAAAACCCACTATGGCGCCATGACGCTCGACCTGAAACTGCCCGATGGCGACGGCAAACAGTTGCTTGCCGAGTTGCGCGCCGTGCCCGCAACCAAACACCTGCCGGTCATCGTGTTATCCGGTTATGCGGACGATCGCACGATCGGCCTCGACGGCAGCGAAGCACCGCCGCTGAGCTGGCTCAGCAAGCCGGTGGATTCGCAGCGCCTACTCAACCTGCTGCACAGGACCATTGCGCAACCCGGTGCGCGCCCGCGCATCCTGCACGTCGAGGACGACCGGGACGTCAAGCAGGTGATCGCCGCGATCGTCGGCGAGCTCGCTGATTTCGATCATGCGTCCACGCTCGAGCAGGCGCGCCGCAAGATCAACGACGGCGTCTATTCGCTGGTGCTGCTCGATCTCGAACTGCCCGACGGTTCGGGCTGGGATCTGCTCGCTGACCTCAACCGCCTGGTGCCCCCGCCACCCGTCGTTCTGTTCTCTGCCAGCGAGCTCACCGCAGACGAAGCGAAACGTGTGGCGGCATCGCTGACGAAATCCCATACGACCAACGAAGCACTGCTAAACGTCATCGGCCGCTTGCTGCGACGTCCGCCCGCGGCTCGCGCTCCGAGCAGCACGGTAGACAAACAGGACACCGCATCATGATAGAAGCGCAATTGCAACGCATTTTGTACGTCGAAGACG
Organism: Betaproteobacteria bacterium; assembly: GCA_039934195.1. Classification (GTDB taxonomy): domain Bacteria; phylum Pseudomonadota; class Gammaproteobacteria; order Burkholderiales; family SHXO01; genus SHXO01. The sequence continues at coordinate 9,260 of JBDTMS010000073.1, read as the reverse complement.
AACCCGATATTCGCCAAGTCGCACAGCTGGCGCTGGAGGCGGTCGGACGCTTCGAGACCAGGGTGTGCGCCTCGGGCGCAGAAGCGCTGCGCGCCTTCCCCGTCTTTCGTCCGGATTTGATCCTGCTCGATGTAATGATGCCGGGCATGGACGGACCCACGACATTGAAGCGGCTGCGTGAGCTGCCGGGCGGCGCACAAACGCCTGCGATCTTTATGACCGCCAAGATCCAGCCCGATGAAGTCGTCGCTCTGCACCTCACCGGCGCATTGGGCGTAATTCCGAAACCGTTCGACCCGATGACGCTCGCGCAATCGATTCGCGATCTGTGGGCGGCGCGCGCCCGGGCGTCGGAGCCGGCGCTCCCGGCCACGACTTCGGTGACGGCACCTGCATTGGCAGCGGTACCGGGGTCGGCGTTGTCGTTATCAGCGGCGTCACCGATAGCGGCGGCCTCAGCACCAGCGCCAGCCGTAGTCGCCACGACGGCGGCCGACGCCGCGGGTGACGCTATGGCGGAGCTGGAAAACGAGCTGCGCAGAATTGCAGCGAATTACGTCGTGACGCTTCCGGAAAAAATTGCCGAGGTAAAAGCGCTGTGCCAGGCTCTGCAGGGCGGCACCGCCGCCGCCGAGCCAACGCTCGATCTGCGTCGCGCAGTGCACACAATCCATGGCTCCGCCGAGACGTTCGGATTGCCTGGCGTAACGCGTGCCGCAGCGCAATTCGAGGCTTTCCTCAAGCCGCTCATCGACCAGACCGCACCGATCACGCCCGCGCTAATGCCGCGCGTTACCGCGTTGCTCTCGGCACTCGAGCAGGCAGCCGCCATCTGCGAGCCCGGAGCGGGATCCCGCACCCTGAGCGGTGCGACGACGCAGTCCCGGCAGGCAGCCGCCACAGCGCCGACGCTGTACCTGCTGCAGGATGAGAAAGACATCGACGAGACGCTCGGCGCGCAGCTGTCCGCGTTCGGTTACGCGTCGCGCCGCTTTTCAGTGCCGGCCGAGTTGCTGCAAGCCTGTGCAATCAAACCGCCGGCGGCGGTCATCGCCGATATCGCTTTGCTCGATACGAATCAAGACAATCTGAATGCGATCACGCAGCTGCGCAATTCGCTTCTGCACCCTCCGCCGGTGGTGTTCTTAGCCGAAGCGGACGATGTCGGCGCACGCCTGCGCGCAGTGCGTGCCGGGGGCGGTGCATACCTGCATAAGCCGGTGCGCATTGCCAGCCTGATCGACAAGCTCGACGATCTCTGCCATGGGGGGGCACCGGAGCCCTATCGCGTTTTGATCATCGACGATTCAAGCGAGCAAGCGGCTTTTCACGCCACTATCCTGCGGCACGCCGGCATGATGACGGAGACCGTGAAGGACCCATTGCTGATTCTCGAAGCGCTGAGTACGTTCAGTCCTGATCTCGTGCTGATGGACATGTATTTGCCGCACTGTTCCGGAGACGAGCTGGCACGCGTGATTCGGCAGCTCGAGCCGCACGTCGGCGTGCCGATCGTGTTCTTGTCGATCGAGCGCGATTTCGATAAGCAAGTCGCCGCTCTATTCGGCGCCGGCGATGAATTCCTGACCAAGCCGATCGAGCCTCATCACCTGGTGTCGGTCGTCACTAGTCACGTGGAGCATTATCAGAAACTGCGTTCGTTGATGGTGCAAGATGGCCTCACCGGCCTTGCCAATCACTCTCATCTGCAGCGTGAGCTCGAGCGGGAGACCGCGCGTGCGCTGCGCCACGACCAGCCGCTCGCGGTAGCCATGATCGATATCGATCACTTCAAGCAGGTGAACGACCGGCACGGCCATCCGACCGGCGATCGCGTCCTGCGCGGGCTGTCGCGGTTCCTACGACAGCGGCTGCGCAGCTCCGATCTGGTCGCGCGTTATGGCGGTGAGGAATTCGCGGTGCTGCTGCCTTCCGCGGAAGGCAGCTCGGCGCGCGGCGTGCTCGATCGGCTGCGAGCGGACTTCGCCGCGATTCTCCATCAGAACGACCGCGATGAATCGTTTCACGTGACGTTCAGCGTTGGCTTGGCGGCACTGCCGACATATCGCACGGGACGAGAGCTGCTGCTCGCCGCCGACCGTGCGCTGTACGAGTCGAAAGCACATGGTCGCAATTGCGTTAGGTTGAGCGGCTAGTCGCCGCGGTGACCGCGGTGCCAAGCTGCATCCGCGTGCGATCGAGTTGCGCGCCGACGCTTAGGTCGGTCGACATTGCATTGGGGTCGGCCGACATTGCATCGGCGATCGGCCGACATTGCATCGAGGATCGGCCCGAACTGCATCGGCGACATTCCACCCACCGAGCGCCGCCGCCACACGCGCTAGCGTGCTACCAGAGCTGCCACCACACGCGCTTGTGCAGCGAGGCTAACGAGAACTGGCTGTTGGGGAAATTCAGCTTGATCAGCCGCTCGGTATCGTCGCGCAACTCCGGCATCCCCATCGCATCGTAAGCCCTCACCAATACGACCAATGCCTGCTCTACCATGGGCGACTGCTGATAATTGGCGACCACGAATTGCGCGCGATTCACCGCGGCGACGTAGGCCTGCCGCCGTAGATAATAATCGGCCACGGTGACTTCATTCTTCGCCATGGCATTCACCAGATAGCGCATGCGCGCCAGCGAATCCGCGGCGTAGCGGCTGTCCGGAAAGCGTGTGACGAGCTCCTTGAACGCCTCGAACGATTCGCGCGCCGCCTTCGGATCGCGCTCGCTTAAATCCTGTCCCGACAATGAACCGAGCAAGCCGAGGTCTTCGTTGAAATTGACCAGACCCTTCAGGTAATAAGCGTAGTCGACGTTCGGGTGATTCGGATGCAGCTTGATGAAGCGATCGGCCGCGGCGAGCGCGGATACCGCGTCTTTGTCTTTGAAGTACGCATAGGCCACCTCGAGCTGTGCTTGTTGCGCGAGCTTGCCGTACGGGTAGCGCGCTTCGAGCTTTTCGTAGTAGCCGATGGCTTTTTTGTAGTCGCCGCCGACCAGCTCGCTCTTCGCTTCCGAATACAACTTCTCCGCGGACCAGTCGCGCGTCTCGTCGTACTTGTTGTCGTCCGTGCTGCAGCCCGCCGCCGCGATGAGCGCGAAGGCGAGTAACAGTAAGACGGAAATTCTGGCTAAACTACGTCGCATGGTTGCCCTGGAAAAATGCAGTGACGTGGAGGAAAACGCGCTGAATTATAGCGGAAACACCGACGACGAGGCGCTGCTCGACGGCGAGCCTGCGCACATCGAAGTGCAAGTCCCGAGCGAGCTTGCCGGGCTGCGGCTCGACCAGGCGCTCGCCAAGATGCTGCCGGAATACTCGCGCAGCCGGTTGCAAGATTGGGTGCGCCGCGCGCTGGTGCAGGTCGATGGCGCGTGCGCGTCGCAGAAAGATCGCGTCTGGGGCGGTGAAAATATTGAAGTCGACGTGCAGCCCGACCCCGAATCGCTCGCAGCGCTGCCGCAGGCGATCGCGCTGAACATCGTGCACGAAGATGACGACCTGATCGTGATCGATAAGCCCGCCGGGCTGGTGGTACATCCTGGCAGCGGCAATGCCGACGGCACGCTGCTCAACGCGCTGCTGCATCATGCGCGTGCCCTCGGTGACCTGCCGCGCGCGGGTATCGTTCACCGGCTCGATAAAGACACCAGCGGACTGTTGCTGGTCGCGAAAACCTTCCCGGCCCAGATCAGCCTGTTGCGGCAGTTGCAGGCACGCACAGTGCGGCGAGAATATCTGGCCGTCGCGCTGGGCACGCCGCCTGCGGCAGGCCAGGTGGACGCGCCGATCGGTCGTCATCCGACTAAACGCACGCGGATGGCGGTCGTCGCGGGCGGTAGGCCCGCCCTCACGCACTACCGCGTTCTGCGCACCGGCGCGGGCTGGTCGCTGATCGAATGCCGCCTCGGTACCGGGCGCACGCATCAGATTCGCGTGCACATGCATTCGATCGGCTATCCGCTGCTCGGCGATCCGATTTATCGCGATAACAATCTCGCGCGCCGTCTGCCCGAGACACTCCGTGCGTTTCCTCGGCAAGCTTTGCACGCCGCACGTTTGCAACTCGAGCACCCGACCCAGGGCGGCATGGTCGCATTTGCATCGCCGCTGCCACCGGACCTGACCGCCCTGCTCGCCGATCTCGACCAGCATGCCGCTCCAAGCTGATTGCATTCAGCCGGACTGGCCTGCCCCGCGCCGCGTGCGAAGCCTGTTTACGACGCGCGCCGGTGGTGTCAGCCAGGGTCTGCATGGCTCTCTGAACTTCGGCACGCGCGTCGGCGATAGCGTAGATGCGGTCGCGCAGAATCGCCAACGGCTGCGCGCGCTGTTACCGGCTGATCCGCATTGGCTGCAGCAGGTACACGGCGTCGCCGTCATCGCGGCTGACGACGCCGCGCCCGATGCCGTCGCCGATGCTGCCTATACGCGAAGCGCGCAGGTGGTGTGCGCCGTTCAAGTCGCGGATTGCCTGCCGGTGATCTTCTGCGATCGAGACGCCGAGGTCATCGCGGCGGCGCATGCCGGCTGGCGTGGCTTGAGCGCCGGCGTTCTGGAAAACACGATTACCGCGCTAGCCGTGGAACCGGATCGACTGCTGGCGTGGATGGGGCCAGCGATCGGGCCTGAGGCTTTCGAAGTCGGCCAAGACGTCGTCGATGCGTTCATCGCGAACGATCGCGATGCGCATCGCGCCTTCAAACCGCTGCGTCAGGGCAAGTGGCTGGCCGACCTGTACGCGTTAGCGCGGCGGCGGCTGATTCGCGCAGGTGTGACGTCGATCTCCGGTGGCGGTTTCTGCACGTTCAGCGAGCCCGATCGTTTCTTCTCGCATCGTCGCGACCGCGTGACCGGGCGGCATGCTGCGCTGATCTGGCTGGCGAACTGATGCCGATGCGTCCGGTCCGCCGCCCGCGCGACTGAAACCCTTTTTCTTCCAAACCATCTTCTTCTAAACCTGTTCTTCTGAACCATGTTTTTTTGAACCATGTTTTCTTGAGCCATGGCCGTCGTCGTATGGATTTTCCTGTGCACCTTGCTCGGCGGCGTTTTGAGCGTCGCCGCCGCTGCGTTCGTTGCGCTCAAAGTCAGCAAAGGCCGCCTGCCGCTGCTCATCAGCTTCGCCGTCGGCGCATTGCTGGGTGCTGTGTTCCTGGAAATTTTGCCGCACGCATTCGCGGAAGCGCCGAATACGCAGGGGTTGGGCGCGGTGATCCTGTGCGGGCTGATTGTGTTCTTCGTGCTCGAGAAGCTTGTGCTCTGGCGCCATCATCATGGGCATGAGCTGGACGCCGACAGCGCGTCGAGTCATCTGCATGCGGACAACGATCACGGCCGCAGCGGCATGATGGTCATGATCGGCGACAGCTTCCACAATTTCGTCGATGGCTTGCTGATCGCCGCAGCGTTTCTTGCCGATGTCCAACTCGGCGTCGTAACCGCGCTGGCGATCATCGCGCATGAGGTCCCGCAGGAGGTCGGCGATTTCGTGGTGCTTCTGCATTCGGGTTACAGCAAACGCCAGGCGCTGATTTTCAACCTTGCATCGTCGGGCGCGATGGTACTGGGCGGACTGCTCGGCTATGTCGCGCTCAATACGCTGTTGACCTGGGTGCCTTATCTGCTCGGCTTCGTCGCCGCAGGTATGATCTACGTGGCAGTGGCTGACTTGATACCGGGCCTGCATCGCCGTCCCGAGCTCAAGGTGACTATGCAGCAAGTCGCATTGATGGCGCTCGGCATCGGCGTGATCTGGCTGGTGCGATTGGGTGTCGACCACGGTTGAATCGACCGTTTAGGCGGGTGAATCGATCTGTCTGCGCGGTCCGGCCCACGCAAACCGACCGGCCTGCCGTATGACCGCGCCTGACGCGGGTGAAACCCCGCCAGCGCAAACGCGGCGATGCTCACATGAGCGCGCCACTGCACTCGCACGTCGAGCGCGTCCTGCGCGAATTCGAGACATCAACGGCACCGACAGCACCACCCTGCTCGGTCTTGCGTCGGCGCAACGCTGCTCACGTCGGCTCTCAGCGATCGATTGCCTGAGCGCGTCGCGAGCTTGACCTTGCCCTGCGCAATGCAGAGAATTGGTTGTCGGCGGCGCGGATGACGCCCGGCCGCGGGTAGCCGCGCTGGTCTTTGTGGCTGGACGCGTACGCAGTCCGGGGAATGGATTGCGGCGCTGACAGCCGGCAGCGCGGGGTCCGCGCGTCGATCGCGCCGGGAACTACATCCGCGCGACTTGTTTGGTACGATCGACCGAGCATTCAGTACCAGCAATTCGCCTTACCGCAGTCATTTTTGTTTGTCTCACTATAACGGGCTGGATCACGCATCCACCCACGCGGAGGAAGCCATGGCGCAACGAAACGTAATTGTCACCGGCGGTATGGGCGGTCTGGGCGAGTCCATTTGTACCAAGATGGCCGATGCTGGCTATCAGGTTCTTGCGACGTATTCGCCGGGCAATAAGAAAGCCCCCGATTGGCTCGAAACGATGAAGGGCCGCGGCTATAACTTCCGCGCGTATGAGTGCGACGTGGCCGACTTCGACTCGTGTGCGAGTGCGGTGAAGAAAATGGAAGCCGATGTCGGCCAGATCGACGTGCTGGTGAACAACGCCGGCATCACGCGCGATATGACCTTCAAGAAGATGGGCAAAGCCGATTGGGATGCGGTCATCCGCACCAATCTCGACAGCGTGTTCAACATGGCTAAACAGGTGATGGATGGCATGACCGATCGTAATTGGGGCCGCATCGTCAACGTCTCTTCGGTGAACGGCCAGAAAGGCGCCTTCGGCCAGACCAATTATTCCGCCGCGAAGGCCGGAATGCACGGATTTACCAAGGCGCTGGCATTGGAAGTCGCGCGGAAAGGCGTCACGGTAAACACGATATCGCCCGGTTACATCGGAACCAAGATGGTGACGGCGATCCGCGAGGACATTCTAAAAGACAAAATCCTGCCCCAGATCCCGGTGGGCAGACTCGGCCAGCCGGAGGAAATTGCGGGCTTGATTATCTATCTGGCGTCCGACGAAGCGGCGTTCGTAAACGGTGCGAACATCTCGATCAACGGTGGCCAGCACATGTATTAGCCGTCGTTAGCGGCAGCGGCGTACGATTGCGCAGTCGACAAAAAAAAAGCCCCGATGGGTAAATTCATCGGGGCTAACCTTTGATATAAGGCGAACCTTATATAAAGGGGGAGGAGCCTGCATAGTGGCGTTGTGATCATCCGCGAGCCATCGGCTCAGCGCACTTGGTCACAACGTACTAAATCCTTATCGGCCTGCTCGAAACTAAGTTAAATCGTTTATCGGCTTGCTCGAAACTAAATTAAGAACCTGGTTTAAACTAATTCGCTTAATTTCGCGTTTGTTCACTGCCGCACGCAGCATCCCGGTGATCTACAGTTGCAGAGACTTGATGCGCGACACTAAGTTCCGTTCCTTTGCGTCGCCGGCGTGGATAGTTGTGCATCGCACTAGGGAAAATCGTAGAAGGTTGAGCAAGCCTTGTCAACCACTATGTACGGCGATGCACCAAAAAGGCTTTGCGTTTAATTTTCAACTGTTTAAACTTACTGGTTTGGTAGGTTCTGCTGCGTGGGATATGTGAACGCAGTCAATGCGTTGCGCTACAAAAAAAGGGAGTGTGGGAGCATGAGTGAAGAAAGCCGGCTTATCAAAAAATACCCGAATCGGCGCCTGTATGACACGACCACCAGCAGCTACATCACGCTAGCTGACGTGAAGAAGTTGGTTCTCGAGCAGATCGTCTTTAGAGTCATCGACGCCAAGAGCAGCGAAGACCTAACGCGCAGCATTCTGTTGCAGATCATTTTGGAAGAAGAGGGCGCGGGAGCCCCGATGTTCTCGTCGGACATGCTCTCGCACATCATCCGGTTCTACGGCAACGCGATGCAGGGCATGATGGGGACCTACCTGGAGAAAAATATCCAGACGTTCATGGAAATCCAGCGCCGCCTGCAGGAGCAGTCGGTCGGCAAACCCGGCGAAAACCCGATGATGAATTCCGACTCGTGGACGCAATTCGTCAAAATGCAGGGGCCGGCGATCCAAGGGTTGATGACGAGCTACCTCGACCAGAGCGCGCAGACCTTTCTGGAAATGCAGCAGCAGTTGCAAAAACAGGCGCGCAACATCTTCGGCGCGTTCCAGTTTCCCAACTTCGCCAATCCCTACGCTGCGTTCACCGGCAACAACGAAGAGCCCAAGCCGAGCGCCGAGCCCCAGCCCGGGACCGAGACCGAACGCAAGAGCTGACTACCTTTGTCTCTGACACGCCCGGCGCCCAAGGTCGGATTCGTATCGCTCGGATGCCCTAAGGCGCTAGTCGATTCCGAGCGCGTTCTCACGCAGCTTCGCGCCGAAGGCTATCAGGTCGCGCCGACCTACCGGGACGCCGATCTCGTCGTCGTCAACACCTGCGGATTCATCGACGCGGCGGTAGAAGAATCGCTGGATGCGATCGGCGAAGCTCTGGCTGAAAACGGCAAGGTCATCGTCACCGGTTGCCTGGGTGCGAAAGGCAACACCGTTCGCGATGCGCATCCGCAGGTGCTGGCGGTCACTGGACCGCACGCGCTCGAAGAAGTGATGGCCGCGGTCCACGCGCATCTGCCCAAGCCGCACGACCCCTACGCCGATCTTATTCCCGCGCACGGCATCAAGCTCACGCCGCGGCATTACGCCTATGTAAAAATCTCGGAAGGCTGCAATCACCGCTGCACGTTCTGCATCATCCCGTCGATGCGCGGCAATTTGGTCAGCCGGCCGGTGGGCGACGTGATGCAGGAAGCCGAAAACTTGGTGGCCGCCGGTGTGAAAGAGCTCCTGATGATTTCGCAAGATACCAGCGCATACGGCGTCGACATCAAGTATCGCACCGGATTCTGGGGCGGCCGTCCGCTGAAGTCGCGCATGCAGGATCTCGCGCAAGCCATGGCGAGTCTGGGCGTGTGGGTGCGGCTGCACTACGTTTATCCGTATCCGCACGTCGATGACGTGGTGCCGCTGATGACTGAAGGCGGTTTGCTGCCCTACCTCGATGTGCCGTTTCAGCATGCTAATCGCCGCATACTAAAATCGATGAAACGCCCAGCGGACGCGGAGGACAACCTCGCGCGCGTTCGCAGCTGGCGTGCAATCTGTCCGGACCTCACGATCCGCAGCACGTTCATCGTCGGCTTTCCGGGCGAGACCGAAGAGGAATTCGCG
>JBDTMS010000072.1:0-10368 GCA_039934195.1 Betaproteobacteria bacterium | reverse complement strand
CGCGACAAGAATATCACCGGCGCATCGCGCAAGTCATGGTGGAACAATTCTCCGCCGAAGCTCAAGTGCATCCAGAGTTCGTGGCAAAGCACTACACCGAGGCGGGACTGCTGCTCGAATCTGCCCAGTGGTGGCAGCGTGCGGGACAAAGCGCCGTGCAACGCGCATCCAACATGGAGGCCATCGCGCACTTCATGCACGGACTTGACAGCGCGGCGCGGCTGCCGGCATCGCCCAAACGCGATCAGCTGGAGCTCGGGTTGCAGCTTGCGGGCGGCTATGCGCTGATCCCGGTGAAAGGCTGGGCGGCGCCGGAGACTGCGCGCGCTTTTACGCGCGCCGGCGATCTGTGCAGACAAATCGATGAAGCCCCGCAACTGTTTCGCGCGCTATGGGGCCTGGGTGCGTTTCATTTCGTGCGCGGCGATCAGCGCCAGGCGCGGGACTTTGCTGATCAGTGTCTCCATCTCGCGCAGCAAGGCAGCCCGGTCGACGATCTCATCGAAGCGCATTACTTGAGCGGCATGGTCTCGTGCGCGCGTGGCGAATTCGCTTCCGGTCAAATCGACCTGGAAGAAAGTATTCGCCTGTACGGGCCGGAGAGGCGGCAGTTGCATACCATCTTGTACGGGCAAGACCCGAAAGCGTCGTCCGGTGGCTGGCTCGCAATGGGATTATGGGCGCTGGGTCGGCCCGACCAAGGTTTGCTTCGAGCCCGCGACGCACTCGAATTCGCCCAAGGCAGCGGCCATCCGTTTGCCCTCGCGCGGGCGCTCGCCGCCGTCGGTTTCGTCCATGTGTACCGGCGCGAGCCGCAAGCAACCGACGGCCTCCTGCAAGCAGCGATTGAGCTGTGTCGCGAGCAGGGATTCGCGTATTTCGGCGCAGTTGTGTCGGCGTTCGAAGGCAGCAATCTGACTTTGCTCGGACGTACGCAAGAAGGTATCAAGATGATTGAGGAAAGCATTGCGATGCTGCGCGCGATCGGTTCCGAATTGCTGTTCAGCGTGATTTTCGGCCATCTGGCGCAAGCGCACCTGGCACTAGGTCGATACGACGATGGACTCACAGCCGTGGCCCAAGGTTTGGTGATCGTCGATCGCAATGGAGAACATTGGGGCGAGCCGGAGTTGCATCGGCTCAAAGGGGAGCTGCTAGCGGCACGTCACCACGCGCAAAGCGCTCCCGACCCAAGCGTTGCCGATCTGGATCAAGCGGAAACTTCGTATCGCCTCGCGATTGCGACTGCGCAAGCGCTGCAAGCGCGCTCGTACGAGCTGCGAGCTGCGACCAGTCTGGCGCGACTGCGCTCCAGCCAACGTGCGATTCCCGATGCGCTCGACGCGCTCGCCGCCGCCTACGCGACCTTTACCGAAGGTTTCGACACGCTCGACCTGCGCGACGCCAAAGCACTGCTCGACGCGCAGTGACGATGGCCAATACGACCGGCGTAAGGTGGGCAGATAGCGGCATTCAACGCACGAACGAAAACGATAGCTCATCGATCATCGTCGTGCTGCCGTTACTGGTTATGTGATGCGTCCCTTTCATACCTCGCGTGGCGTCCGCCTCGATTGAGGCAACCTGCCGCTCGGCATAGTGCGTCGGCGTCAGCGCCGTCACTTCGAAGATCGAAAAGCCTTTGCCGTAGAGATCGAACCCCTGTCGTTGCGCGGCGCGATACAGCTTGCCATCGTGCCGAAACAAGCCAGCATTGCGTGCCATCTGCGAATCGATATAAATAGGGTTGCGCGGGTGGGGCGTCCATTCGCCCGCCAACGGACTATCCGCAGAAAAAATATACAGCTCGGCGCAGTGATCGCCGATGCGCGCAGGATCGATGTTGGTAAACATCCACCATCTGCCGTCGTGTTCGAACAACATGGAGTCGGCTGCGGATAGGCCGTCCATCAGAACGGCGGCCAGCTCCCACTGCAGTGGAAATACTTTGCACCGGTAAACGCGAATCTGATCGGATTCGTTCGTTTCCGGACACATATAGAGCTGGCCGCCATACCGGAACAAATACGGAAACGAAAGATGAAACGGCTCGGACAAACACGCGCCGAGCGCTGCGACTGATTCGGACCTGACCTCGAACGCGGAGATATGTCCCCTTCCCGTCCGGTAAACATAGTCCTCTGCAAAGCAGTAGGTTTTGCCGTCTTGCGTGTAGAGAAACGGATCGGCTAAAAAACGCCCACGTGGATTGGCAACCGCTGTACGGGGGCAGCGCAGCGAATCCTGCCAGCCGGCATGAATGAAAGAGAGCCTCCAGCGTGCTCGGATGTTGATCGTCCTGCGGCCAACCTTAACGGCGATGCGCCACGCGATCTTGCACACATACATAATCAGCTCATGCCCGTTCGGCATTCCCTGCTGTAGAGAAGGCGCGCACGTTTGCGGATTCGACTCAGGTAGTGTTCCTAGTGCAGCGGTCGCAGCGAGGAGCGCCTTCAGGTGCTCATTCGCTTTCTTGCATAAATGCGCCTGATTGAGCAGATAGAAGAACTGTGTCGCGAAGGCGCCCGCCTTCAAGACCCGACCCGGTTCGGTAGACTCGCTGGATGTCGACAAAACGAATGCCGTTTGCTCCGCGCGATGGAACGCTTCCCAAAATCCTGCTGGCGCGCCTCCCTCGACAGCATGACCGGCGTGATGAAAAGCAATGACGCCCAACCGGGCCGCGTTCAGCATTTCGCCTCTGGGCGTTCCACTGCCGCAATGGATCAGCAAGTCGAGCCGCGAGCTTTTGATCTTTTCGATGTCGCTCTCTGAAAGACCAAAACCGAGCCCCGGTCCGAGCAAGACAGGCTCGATTGCAATCTGATTCTGAACCAGCGGGCCGAGATCGAAGTCGGCCAGGTGGTCGCAATGAATCGGGATTTGCCGAATCAGTAAGTTCTCGACTGCTACGACCACGCCCAGAAGGCGTTTCGCCAATCCACTTGAACCGTGTTCGCCGCCCTCAAGTGCATCGCTGCGGACAGGAGGATGCAAAACGAGCAGATGCGAGAACACGAGATTATTCTGACTGCTCGCCCATTGCGCGAGCTCATAGACGTACTTGCTCCCGGAGACCGCGTCGACGAGCAAACCGATTCGGAGCTTGCGGCTCCCGAGAGATTTCTGCGCAGCGATATCGTTCGAAGTTTGCATCGCTTCCGATGGCGTTCGAGTCGCGTCTTCGATCACGATGCCAGCACGGCATCGACCATGCCGCGTGCGATCTCGCGTTCGCCCATAATCACATGAGTTGCGCCGCGCTCCATCAGGTAGCGAACTTCTGCATCCGAATGAGCGCGGCCGACGATCTGCAGCGCGGGCTGCGCGCGACGTGCGTGCTGAATGATCTGACCGGCTTCGAACGCATTTGGAATCGCTACGAGCAGCGCGTGCGCTTGAACCAGATTTGCGGCGTCCATTAATCCCGACGCCACCGCGTTGCCCTCGATCGCCTCGACATTTTCGCTGCGCAGCGCGCTGACCACTTCACTACGCTCCTCAATCACGAGCAGCGGAACGTGCCGGCCGCGAAGCGCAGCACCGACCAGGCTACCCACGCGCCCGTAGCCGATCACGACGCCGTGGCCGCTTAGCGCACTTGCGTGGCGTTGACTGGGATGTTCGGTGTTGCCGCCGCCGGCCAAGCTCGGCTGCGTTACGGTACGCGCATCTGCCATCGCCTTGAATCGATCGAGCGCGAGAAATAAAAGCGGGTTGACAAGGATCGACAGAATCGCACCGCCGAGAATCAGATCTCTGCCTCGCTCGGGCAACAGATTCAGTGTGATGCCGAGGCCGGCGAGGATGAACGAGAACTCGCCGATTTGCGCGAGGCTCACTGAGATGGTGAGCGCTGTAGCAAGCGGGCGACGAAACGCGAGCACGGTAAACAAAGCAGCCAGCGATTTGCCGAAAACGATGATGAGGAACGTCGCGAGCACCGGCCATGGTCGCGCACCAACACCATCGGGTCGAACAACATGCCGACCGAAACGAAGAACAGCACCGCGAACGCGTCGCGCAGCGGCAGCGATTCTTCGGCGGCGCGCTGGCTCAATTCCGATTCGCTCAAAATCATTCCGGCGAAAAAAGCGCCCAAGGCAAACGATACACCGAACAAATGCGACGACCCGTATGCCACGCCCAAAGCGATCGCAAATACCGCCAAGCGAAACAGCTCGTGCGAGCCGGTACGCGCCGTGCGATCGAGCAGCCATGGAATTGCACGTTGTCCGACGAATAGCATCAGCGCAATGAAAGCTGCAACCTTGCCGAGCGTCACGCCGAGCGCGATCAAGATAGCTGCGGATCCGCTGTCACCAGTGGCCGTCTCGGCCGCGCCTCCACCGAGTATTCCGGCAACCGGCGGCACCAATACCAACACCAGTACCATCAGAAGATCTTCGACGATGAGCCAGCCGACAGCGATGCGTCCGCGGTCGCTGTCCATCAGGTGGCGTTCCTGCAATGCTCGCAACAGCACCACGGTGCTGGCAACGGATAGCGCCAATCCGAACACGAACCCGTTATCCAATGGCCAGCCTTGACCCCATGCCAGACCCATCCCCAATAGCGTGGCGATCGCAATCTGGACGAGCGCGCCCGGTATCGCGATCGCTTTCACCGACATCAAGTCCTTGAGAGAGAAATGCAGGCCGACGCCGAACATCAGCAGAATGACGCCGATCTCGGCGAGCTCCGGTGCAAGCTTCGCGTCGCCCACGAATCCCGGTGTGAACGGACCCATCGCAACGCCAGCAAGAAGATAGCCGGCCAGCGGCGGAACACGCAGCCGGTGCGCCAGCAAGCCGAAGATAAACGCGAGAACGAGCCCGGCGACGATAGTGGCAATCAGGGGCGTTTCATGTGGCATACGCTATCCGCGAGGGCGGCGCGAGCGGGATCGTCGCGTCGGCAGCGGATTCTATCCGGGATGCGCAGGCGCGGTGATCGCGCGACGGATCGCTGCGAGCGGCGCCGCATCATCGAAGCGCACCGAACCCGCCTCCGCTTGGACGCCGAGTCGCTGCCACAACTCGGCGAGATCGGTCGGTGCGGGGGCGTCTTTCATCCGCGCGTAAAGATCCTCGAGCACGTGCGTACCGGTGCCTTGATCGCCGGTGGCCAGTATTTTGGCGACCGGCCAGCTGCACGAAATATTCCCATCTGCGGCGACGATCGCGCGAAATGCGTCCTGCAATCCGCGTCGGTTGCCGGTCTGCCGTCGTATCTCCACATCGGCGAGGAGATAGAACAGCGCGCCGCCCCAATACGTTCGCCCCCACGTATGGGTACGATCGAGGCCTTCATCGCCATCGCGCGGAAGACCCTTCGGCAACCCGTCGACCAAGTCGCCCCACACGCGTTCCGCCGTCAGTTGACCGAGCTGTGCGCGCGCGATCGGCTCGACATAAGTAGCCATGCCCTCTTCCATCCAGTGCTGATCGTCGGGAACGGAGGGAAAGCCATGGTGCGTCAGCTCGTGCACCAGTACCCAATCGCGCGCGAGTTGCGCTTGCGTTGTATTGCGTCCGATGGCGATGCGGCTGGCAGCACCGCCATAGCCGTAGGTAACTCCGCCGGAAATCCCGCTGCCGGCCGTCGGCATAATCAGCAGTCGAGCATTTGCATCGGGCAGGCGTCCGAAATACGAGGCGACCGCATCGACCGATTGCTTTACCCACGTAAGGATCGCCTCGTGCGTCAGCCCGGTTTCGCCGGGTGCGATGGCGACACTGAGCTGACCACCGGGCACCGGCATGCGTGTCATCGGCAACTTCGCAAACAATTCGTAGGGGAAAAAGTCGCCGACGAGCGCTTCGTTTACAGTTGGATGTGTGGTTTGTGCCGCGGCGATTATCGATGCGACGATCAGCAAGACCAGCACGGCTCGTGTTGCGCGTTTCGGCGCTGCACGCATCAACCATCCTTTCAAGTTTTTGCGGGTCTCAACCGAAGGCGCGCGACGCGGGTCGGCTAATCGAAATGACCTCTGCGAGCGTCACGCATACGCTTTAGAGACGCGCGCGCGAGGCGTTGGAAGTGTCAGATACTACTCCGCGAGCGCTGCGCCCGCTAAACTCCGTCATCGATATCCCCGTTAATCCTGCATGCGGGATAGCGCGGGGCCTGACGCCGCGCGCCATCGCGCATCGGCCTTACGAGCGGCCGAGTTTCTCGGTGCAGGCTTTTTCTCCCATCGTCACGAACCCCTGGCCCTTGCAGGCGTTAGCACCCTTGCACGAGTTCATCGACGTCTTGCATTCCGCATGGCCTTTGCACGCGTTGGCCCCGTAACACTTCACTTTGACCAGATTGCCGCTGTCTTCAGCAATGCTCGGTGATGCTGCGACGAACATTGCCGCTGCTGCAGTTGCGACGGCCAAGCCGAGAAGTTTCCGATTGGTTTGCATGTGTAGTCCTTATAAGGAGTCGAAGAAAGAAGGGCCGCCAGCGCTTCGCACGGCTGCTGGGGGAACTCCGCGTGGCGATGTTCAGCCCTCACCCCGCTCTACGTGCTTGACGCCCGCTTGGATTCAATCGACCTTCTTGCTCAGGAACCCAGCTCATCGAGCCAGCGAGTCGACGCGGTGTTGGCGCTACAGGACGGCAGCCCTTGGCAAATTACCGGTCCCGTATTTCGTCAAGGTTTGGCTCGGCCCGCGCTCGGCATGCTGAGCTCGATCAAGCTGTGGCACTCAGGCTTCGCCGGCTACGAGGACAGGACAGCGAGGATGCAGTCGTCGTGTGGCTTGGCCGAATGCAGTAAACAAAACTGCTGCCGGCGGCGGAGTGGCCCTACAAACCCACGACCGCTGCGGAACTCTAAGGACCGGTTTGGCCGTTCGATACAACGGATCTCACTTAGAAACCAGCTAGACCGACAGGTCCTTGCGGCGGCGTCCGACGAGTAGCATCAATCCAATCGCTGCACCGAGGAACGCGTAGGTGCTGGGCTCGGGCACGATCGGACACGCAGGCGAGGATCCCGATCCGCAAACGCTGAAACTTCCTCCGCTGATGAAAACCGCGGAGTCAAGTCGAGCATCCGTAGCATCGCCGATAGCAAGATACATCGTGTTGGTCACATTCGGATTTACCGAAGCAACGAAACTGAACGTCTTGGTAAAACCCCCCAGATTGATACCGAGGTTTTTACCGTTAACACCGTCGTCCTTGCGGTTGTCGATGAACAGATCGCAGTTGGTGCCGACGCCTGGAGCGGAATAGTCCGACGTGCCACAGTTGATGTTATTAATGGCGACCGATGTCGACGTACCGGGAATCAGAGCCACATTCGAACCGTTGACGAAGAATCCGAAGGTATCGTTGTAATGCGTGCCGACAAACATGTTGTATTCCGAGGATCCGAATACGTAGCTGAATTGCACTTTATCGCCGGTGGGTACGAAGTCGAATTTCAGGACGGCTGCATCGAGGGTCTTGGTACCGACCAACGCGGTGAGCAACGGGTCGCCGGGCTGGCCCAAGATGGTGTCGGCGTTAAAGGATGCTGGACCGATAGGCAGGTCGCGCACTTTACCGGTAGACAAAACGATGCCCGAATCGAAACTCAGGCCAGCGCTCTTTGCGTTGCCAAACGCTCCGGCCTGCAGCGTGGTGCCGACGAACTGGACGTTGCTCAACGTGATACCGCTACTGCCGGATAACAGCGTATTGGCGAGAGCCAATGCATCGATCGAACCGGTGCCGAGCTCATCGATTTGCAGAGCGGCGTCGGCGGAAGTCGCAGCGGCTACTGCGATACTCAACAAACTTATAGCGAAGAATTTACTAGCAGTCATTATCTGACCCTCTTATGACGTTGGTTTTGTTTTTGGGGCCTGAACTCAGGGCAACGCCAGCGTCTCTTAACGGAGACGACCTGTCAATACAAAATCGACCGTAATTTCCTCTCAGAAATCACAACAGTGCGGAGTGTGTGAAGCGTTTGATTGCTGCGCAAAAAGCAAGGTGAAAAAACGTCACCGGCTCGTGATGGCGACACTGACGCGACGTAATGTCACGCCACAGTTGCTGGTTTGCACAGAAAGGTGTATCGATAACCGAACGAGAAGAGAATTCGGGCAAATGGATATGCCTGTCGGTCATAGCGTTACCGCTAGGCGACTTCGTTGTACCGAATCTCGCACGCAACCGATCAAGTTTGCATCCGATGGCGTCAAGTGTCCGATCGCTGGCGACCCTGACATCGGTACGGCTTACAGAAGGGTCATCATGCGCAGAACCTATACCAAGAGACTTATGTTTTTCCGCATGAAGAAATCGCTAACACACGAAGAGTTCGCTCGCTACTGGGTGACGACGCATGCCGAACTCTGCAAGAAACTGCCGGGAGTCAAGCGCTACTCGGTCAACCTGATCGACCGCGCGAAGTTTGCGGATCTGGACTACGACGGTTTCTCAGAGCTGTGGTTCGACACCGAGCATGATTTCGAGCGCGCTATGCGAACATCCGAGGGCATTGCAGTACTTGCTGACCTGCCAAATTTCACCGATGGGATCTATCAGATGAGTGCAGTCGAACACCCGGTGATGTAAGGCGCCATTCACCTCCGCCAGCCGGACGAGCAATCGCACGGCCGAACGATCGCCGGTCCTGCGTGCAGCTCTTCATTGGCGCCGCTTTGCATATAGCCGGCTCGCATTACGCGTTAACGCAAGCTCGCGATATCTATTAAACTCGCCGCATGTTGGTGTAGCAGCATTGTGTGGCGGACGGTTTTCTCTGGAGCATTTCGATGCAGCAACACAAGATAGCGGTCATCGCAGGTGACGGCATCGGCAAGGAAGTTATGCCGGAAGGCGTGCGCGTGCTCGATGCAGCGGCGCGCAAGTTCGGCATCTCGCTCGCCTTCGACCAGTTCGACTGGAGCTGCGACAACTACGACAAGCATGGCTATTGGATGCCACCTGATTGGCGCGAGCAGATCGGCAGCCACGATTGCATCTTCTTCGGTGCTACCGGCTGGCCGGCGCGCGTTCCCGATCACGTCTCGCTTTGGGATTCCCTGCTCAAATTCCGGCGTGGCTTTGATCAATACGTCAACCTGCGTCCGGTTCGCTTGATGCCCGGCATCACGCCGCCGCTAGCCGGCCGTAAGGTGGGTGAAATCGACTACTACGTCGTGCGTGAAAATACCGAAGGCGAATACTCCGGCGTCGGCGGCCGAATGTTCGAAGGCACCGAGCGCGAGATGGCGATGCAGCAATCTATCTTCACTCGCAAAGGCGTCGATCGCATCATGAAGTTCGCGTTTGAGCTCGCAATGAAACGTCCACGCAAATTGGTCGCGTCGGCCACCAAGTCGAACGGCATCTCGATCACCATGCCTTACTGGGACGAGCGGTTCGCGGCGATGGGAAAGAACTACCCAACTGTTGGCACCAGCCAATATCACATCGACGGGCTTACGATTCAGATGATCCTCAATCCGCAACGGTTCGACGTTATCGTCGCGTCGAATCTATTCGGCGACATCATTTCGGATTTGGGACCGGCAACGACCGGAACCATCGGCATCGCGCCCTCGGCGAATATCAATCCCGAGCGCGATTTTCCTTCGTTGTTCGAGCCAGTGCACGGCTCGGCGCCCGACATCTACGGCGAAAACATCGCGAACCCAATTGGCCAGATCTGGTCCGGGGCGATGATGCTCGAGCACTTGGGTTATAGCGAAGCTTCATCTCATCTGGTGGCGACGATTGAACGTGTATTACAAGACGGACCGCGAACACCTGATCTCGGCGGCAAAAATAGCACTGCGGACGTCGGCAAGGCGATCGCTGCTGCGGTTTGAAAAAGCAGAATGCTTCGCGCAGCTAGCCGTTCACGCCGGAGCGATTGCGCTGTAGCAGGGTTCGAAACGTACTCGAATCGCGCACAGCCTTCGTCGCCGGAATACTGCGCTGCCAGCGCCAGCGCGCGTCGCCGTTGATGACGTACGCGGGTCGCGGCGCAAGTTCCACCGCAATTACACCTCCGCGTTTGTTGTCACGAGGCGGATATGGACGCAGCTGCATCCGCGCGTCGGACGCCATGAATTGCCTACGACGATGCCGAACTGCATTGCATCGCGATGCCAGCCGAGTGCCGCCCCGGTTTCATATTCGGTAACCAGCGCGTGCGCGAACTGTGCGATCGGGAATTTCGAATGCAGCGGCTGCTCGATCACGTAGAGGCGAGAGGAACTGCGGCAACGGCGGCGCGGACGCAACTTGTTGGTCGTGAAATCGTACTGCGGATCGAAGCTCGCGGTGCGCCGGTTAGCGGTGAATTCACGGTAACGGGTGGATTCAACTTCCAAGTGCACCACGTAGAGCGCGTTGGACGACTTCAAC
>JBDTMS010000071.1:0-10376 GCA_039934195.1 Betaproteobacteria bacterium | reverse complement strand
GCAAAACGACCGGCTGCGGGTCGACTGGGTCGCCTTCGCGTTCTGCCGACGTGCCGTCGGGAATCGGAGACCACAGCAACAACGCTGCGATCGCCGTATGCAGAACTTTGCTTCGCGCGAATGTTTTTATCATTTTTGGTCACCTATAACGGGGACTGTTATTCGATCTGGCGCGGGTCTCCGACCACTACACTACGGGGAAGTGAACACCACGTCGACCCAGTAGTTGCTCGCTTGGAATGCATTGGTCGGCATCGCACTCGTAGCACTATAAACGTAGACACCGTTCGGGCCGTCTACGCCACTCTTGAGCGCGTGCAGTGTTCCGCTGTCCACCCCGGCATTAGTGAAGTATCCGCTGTCATCGGCGTAGTGCCCGCCAGACGCGTGATACGAAGCAATGTACGTCGTGCCTGCGGTGATGGCTACCGGCGCGTTGAAATTCACCTGCTGCCAACCTGAAGCCGTTTCGCCGCTGGAAGTAACCTGGGCCAGCAAGGTCCCATCGGTCTTCCATAGGCTCACCACATGCGGGGCCGGGTTGTTAGCTGCTGTGTAGAAGCGTATTGCGGTAATGCTGCCGTTCACATCTGCGCGAATCTTGACCCCGACTTCGATGGACTGAACATCAGGATCGGAAGCCGTTGTCGGCACCGCCGACGCCGGCCAAATCGTGCTGGTGGAAGGCCCGGTCGTGCTGAACACCACGTCCACCCAGTAGTTGGTCGACTGGAAGGTCTGCGTCGGGAATGTCGGATTGGCGTTGTAGATATATACGCCGTTGACGCCATCCTGACCGTTTCGCAGTGCGTGCAGCGGTGGGTTGTCCACGCCTGCGCTGGCAAGCGCGTTGGCATCGGCCGCGTAATGACCTTTCGGTGCGTGGTACGAAGCGACATACGTCGTGCCTGCACTCACCGGGACCGGCTGAGAGAAGCTCATTTGCTGCCATCCGCTGCTAGACTCGCCGCTGAACGTAACCTGCGCGAGCTGGGTGCCGTTCGTGCTCCACAGCGTGCCGATATGCGTACCGGTATTGGTGCTTGCCTTGTAGAAGCGCAACCCGGTGATGAACCCGGTCTGATCGGAGCGGAACTTGACGCCCACCTCGATCGACCGTGTGTCGCCATCTGCCGCCACGATCGGTGTCGCAGAAGCAGGGAAGATGGTGCACGGGCAAGCGGCTTGCGCGCTAGCAGTAGTGAACGTCCAGGAGACCGTGCTCATCGTATTGCCGGCCGCATCCTGGGCACCGCTTATCGTTGCGGTATAAGCCGTGGAAGCAGCAAGCGCGGCGCTCGGTGTAAGGGTCGCGGTAAAAGTGCTGCTGTTGTAGCTCACCGCGGCCGGCACTGTCGCGTTCGCGGGATCCTTCAACGTGAACGTAATAGTGTTCGACTGCACGGCTTCGCTGAAGGTTGCCGTTACCGCGGTAGATGACGCGACACCGGTCGCATTCGGTGCCGGCGAGCGCGCCGTCAGCGTCGGTGCGACGTTATCGGTTGCGCTGGTGTTCAACACGACATCGACCCAGTAGTTCGTCGACTGGAAGGTCTTGTTGGGAAACGTCGGATTGACGTTGTAAATGTAGACTCCGTTACCGCCGCTGACACCGTTTTTCAGTGCGTGCAGTGGCCCATTGTCGACGCCGGCATTCGCGAAGGCGTTGCTGTCGCCTGCGTACTGGCCGCTGTTCGTGTGATAGGACGCGACATAAATGGTACCTGCGGTGATCGTCACCGGTGCGCCGAAGTTGACTTGCTGCCAGCCGCTGGCGCTCTCACCGGGGGTGAAGTCGGCGCGCGCGAGCATCGTGCCGCCCGAGCTCCACAAAGTGCCGATGTGCGTACCGGTATTACCAGCCGACTTGTAGAAGCGAAGCCCGGTGATGAATCCATTTACATCTGATTTGAACTTGACGCCGACTTCGATCGTTGGCGTGGTATCCGAATCGGCTGGTGTCGTCGGCGTTGCAGTTGCAGGCCAGATCGTGCATGGGCACGTCACCGTTGCGGCGCCGGTGGTGAACGACCACGATACCGCGGTCATCATATTATTCGCGGGGTCTTTCGCACCGCTTACTGTTGCGGTGTAGGTCGTCGACGGAGCCAGAGCCGCGCTCGGCGTGAGGGTTGCGGTGAACGTCGTGGCGTTGTAGGTCATCGCGGCCGGGACGCTCGCGTTGGCAGGATTCTTCAGCACGAAGCTAATGGTGCCCTGCTGTACAGCTTCGCTGAAAGTTGCGCTCGCAACGCTGGTTAGCGCGACGCCAGTGGCATTGGGCGCCGGTGCGCGCGCAGTAACGCTCGGTGCTACGGTGTCGCTACCGGCGACGTTGAACACAGCGTCCACCCAGTAATTGGTCGCCTTGAAAGTCTGCGTCGGGAACGCACTGTTCGCGCTGTAGATAAACACACCATTGCCGCCGTCCACCCCATTCTTTAGTGCGTGCAGCGGCGGGTTATCGAAGCCGGTATTGAAAAAGTAATACCCGTCGCCGGCATAGTGGCCAACGTTCGTGTGATAAGAAACGACGTAGTGCGTGCCGGCGGTAACGTTCACCGGGTTGGCGAAATTCACTTGCTGCCAGCCGGAGGCGGATTCGCCGGCGAACTGCGCTTGTGCGAGAAGCTGACCGTTTGCGGTCCACAAGCTACCGACATGGGTGCCGGTGTTAGTCGCGGATTTGTAGAACCGAACTCCGCTGATGGTACCGTTGACGTCCGCACTGAACTTGACGCCGACTTCGATCGCGCGGTTGTCTGCGTCGGTTGTTGCGACTGGTACGGCGTCGGAGGGCCAGATCGAGCAGGGACAAGTGCGCGGCGTTACGGTTACAGATACAGGATTGGACGGCGCACCGAGATTGGCGCTGTCATCCGCTGCTCGGCTCAGCAGGGTGTAATTGCCGGCCACCAGTGGTTGCCACTGATACAGCCAGCTCTCACGGCCGCTGCTGGCTGGATGCCAGGTGGCGCCGCCGTCGGTAGAGACTTCTACTCCGCCGACCAGACCGCCGCCGCTATCAGTGGCGGTACCAATAATATTTGCCGTCGTGTCCGCCGTAACGTTCATGCCGCTGGCGGGTGATGTGATGTTCGATGCCGGTGGAGTCGAATCGCTCGACTGATCGGCTGCGACCAGACCGGCGATAAGCGTTGTTGGCTGCACGCCCATATCGGCAAACAGATTGACCGTTGCCTGCTGCATCGGAACGCTGATTGCACCGGTTCCATCCGGGCTGCCTTCCAGGCCCCACGACCATTGCACAGTACCGGCTCCGAACACCAGCGCCTTCGGCCCACCGGACGGCGGCGAGCTCGTTGCGCGATGCAAAGTCAGGTGATGAGTCGCAACACCAGTGTCGTAATGGTTGCCGATATCGGGATCGATCAAGTGATTCGGCACCACCTTGGTGGTGGTCGAAAGACGCACGAGTCCGCCTGGGCGGAAACCGTTGTCCAGGTCCTCATCCCATTCGTAGCCGAGCGTGTTAAGCGGCAGGGTAAAGGTTTGGCCTGCGGACTGCGTTGCAATCGGAGTATTGCGCCAGAAGCGCATTTTGCCGTCGTCGGCGGGGACCGCAATTCCGAAGTTCGCGATTGGATCCACCGTGTAGATGGTACCCATCAGCCCGTTCTCTGGACGTCCGCCATCGTTCGATTGACTGAAGCGGCCATCGCGCCACAAACCGGTCCATATCGGCGCCGCCGGGTCGATGACGGCGTCCCAATGCGTCTCCTTGTAAGTCACCATCGTACGGTACGGCGTGGCGTTGCCGTCGATGCTCGCTTCGTAGCGTGTTTTCCAAAACACTTCGTTACCGCTGAAGAACGCGAGGCTCACGCCGGCGTCGCGCGCGTCCTCGACATTTTTGCGCTGTTGCCCCGACCAGTATTCGTCGTGGCCCGAAGAGATGAAGATCTTGTGGTTCTTGAGCAATGGGCCTCTGCGATCGGTATCGACCGCGGAGATATAGCCGATGTCGTAACCGTTGGCCTCGAGAAATTCCACCATCTCGAACTCTGCGCCGAAAAACGAGTACTGCATGCCCAGATTCACGGCGATGTTGGGCCGGTTGAAGCTGACCTTGAACGCACCCTTGTACAACTGCGGATTGCCGGGCGGGCAGTTAACGGTGCAGGAATACAAATTATTTCCGCCGAAGTTATTGTATGCGGCGCGCTGGGTGTCCGAAGTCTGATACACGATGTCGGTGTTGCGCGCGTCGTCGCGCACATTGAAAAACATGTAGCCCGCACCCTTATTATTACTAATGCGTACTAGCCGTGCGAAATAGACGCCGGTAGTTGCTGTTGCGGGGACCGGCCACGATGCGGATTCGAGCCAGTTGCCACAATCGATAAGTCCGGTTGTGTTGCTCGTATCGACGCGGCATGCGGGCTGGGTTTGCGCAGGGATGGTGCCTAATGCGACAACTTTGCGCGCGCCATTCCCCTGGTACCAGCCGACGCGATAGATATCGATGCGGTAAGGCGTCGTCGCCCTGACTTTGAAGCGTATTGTCTCGCCGATATTTACGCTTTGCTCGGTAGCGAATCCTTGAACTGCGGCGTCGCCCGGTTCCAAAAGTTGCCACTCGGACGGTGGATTTCCAGTGAGCGCGTTCTCGCACACGATTGGATTGCACGGGCCCGCGGCAGCAAACGAGCCGATCTCTGCGGCCGCTGTGGCCTTGTTACCTTTATTTTTGTGGTGTTTATTCTTGCCGGGATCTACGACCGGCTGGTGATAGTCGAGCTCCGGCTGTTTTTCGTTTTTGCGCGGAGCGGACTCCGCGAGCGGCAACCAGAGTGCGATGAGAACGGCTTGGACGCAAAATAAGAGCTGCGACAAGCAGCGCCATTTAGACACGCGGACGCCACGCTGCAGCATCGTGTTACCTCCAGATACGAGACGCATTAATAAGTGACTAGTAACTGACCGTTCCGTCTACGCGGACGCTCAGCACGACTAGATAAAGTGCACGATCTGCCGTCGCTTGACAACGTCATGTGGTTGTTCGGCGACTTCGAGCCGGCAGATGTTGATCTTCCTGAATAGTGCGGCATCCTAAGTAGGTACACGATGCGTTGTCAAAATATTACTGCCCATTTGCCTAATGGTGACACGTCACGCGACTTAGTTCGCGTACGTGTCTCGAATCACCGACGTAGATTTTGTCGACGGCATCGAGCGTATGCTTTGTCGATGGCGTATCGAGACTTGCAACGTTGGTACAAAGCCGAGCGCGTCGATATAGAACTAAAGTTACGCGTCGATATAGAACTAAAGTTAACTGATGCGTTGAATGCTGGAGCGTGCGTGCTAGTCGAGTCAAACCCTGTGTCAGCACTGCAAACTGCAAATCAATATGCGATGGCGCTTAAGCAGATTGCGGTTCGCTGAATCGTGTTGATCAAACTCGAAGATTTATATGCCATGCGCGTAGGCATCAATACGACGGCAGTTGCAAACTGGCGGCCCGATTCGATGCAGATCGCACCGAGTTGAGATGTACCAGCGCGCCAGCGATCGACGCAGTTGTGCAAGGTGCGCAGCAAAACGGAAGTGCGCGCGAAACTGATCGCGCAAAAGCGCGAATTGTGCAGCCATGCGGCGACAGAAAATCGCGATAGGCTTACGCGCAGCTGTAAGCGCGGCGGGAGGCCATAGAGCTATCTGTGCGAAATCGCGACGGGCGCAGAAGCGCAAACGAAAAAGCCAGCGCTCAAATGCGCTGGCTTTTTCGTTTGCCGAACGTACATCAAGGCAATTTGGTGGAGGCGGCGGGAATCGAACCCGCGTCCGCAAATGCCTCTACACCACGCCCTGAGATTCAAGCGGCGCCGTCATCTGGCGAGCCATCTTTGTACCACCTTAGTGGACCACCTTTCAAGCCATGCTGGAGGGGATCGAGCGGGCTTGATCAAGCCGGCGTGCCGCCACGCCACCACAACAATTTTTTGCCGTGTGACGGCCCCATGGTAACTAGAAAAGAGCAAAGGAGAGGAGGGCAGGGAGCGCCCATTGCTGGCGCTCCGCAGACTACTTGCGCAATGTCACGCGCACTTCCTCCCGCGGCGCGGCTCGATAAAGGTCCAAGTCGATGCTGGCAATCTGCGGTATCTGCTTATAGTCCACACTGCCTGCTTTCCAGTATCGTGTCACGAGCACACCGAATCCTCGCTCGCTGGGGTGCGTCGCCAGAGCAATGAGCGCCCGCTTAGCTGCGTCCAGGTCGGAGTTCACCTGGTCAGCCCGATCCTTGGCCGCCACGAAGCCCTCTGCAGCGAGACGCCAGTCTGGGTCCAGCCGCTCGAGCGTGTCGCGCTCGGTGAGTGGAGGCGGGCGATTCTCAACCATGAAGCGCGTGAACTCGTCCCAGGCCGTGCGTATCCGTGACCAGCGTTCCGGGTCGGGCCGCTGTTCGAGCAATATCCCCTCGATGCCGTCGAATACATAGACGTGAGCCAGTCCGGCCTTGGCGACCATCAGTTGATGCTGGACCTGCCAGACATAGTGCTCCGGTAGTTGCCCCAGTTCGACTCGTTTCCACAACTCCGAGTCCTTGCCCCTGGCCGGGCATTTAATCTCCAGCAAAACTTGCTGATCGAGCGTGAGACCGTCCAGGCTTGCGGAGTAGTCGCCGTCGACAAGCACGAGAGGCTGCATGACCAGGTCGGTGAGATTCTCATACGCCGCTCTGGCGAGCGGTTCCAATTGGCTCCCGCGCAGCATCGCTGGATTTACCCGAGCCTCGGCTCTACCCATACGCTGCAGCCACAGCTGGTACGGCGTGACCCAGGGCGATAGATCGAGCACCGCGGGTGTCTCCGAAGCGTTTCGGTGGTGATTGCGATGCTCATGCCATTCGGGAGAGCCTTGAGCGAGCTTGACGATGGCTGTCATCACGCTGCCCTCTTCGTCTTCTGCATCGATTTGATCGCTCGACTCGCTGCACGCGAGGTGAGCGCCTCGATCGCGCCGACATTGAAGTAATCGAGCAGCTTCTGCCGGTCCTGGCCGGTTTCCTCGATCAGTCGCTTGATGTAGCGGACTTGGGAGGCGGACGCGGACAACGATCCTGGGAACTCAGAGACAGACGCCTCTCGGGCGGGCCCGGATGGCGTGCGCACGATTTCCAATTTGGGCAGATCCTCGCCGGTGTAAACGCTCAGCCCGAGTCCATGTAGCGCAATCGCCTTCACCAGCGCGCGCTGTATGCTTGTGTTTATGTCGAAGCAGCTGGGCGCCACGATGGGACGATTCGTTCCGTCGAGCACCGGGTGAAGCTGCGAGAGCGTGATGCCCTGCACGGTTACGGCGACCTCGACGAAGTATCCGGTCTCGGTCGCTAAATACGGAAGGCCATTGAAGCGGCGGACATCCCAGAACGCTGCAGGATCTGCTAGGCGCAGCTGCTGCACAGCGTAGGGCAAGCTGAGATAAGCGAAGTCGCCTTTGCGCTCGACGTGCTCGTTGACGTTGATCTGCGCCAGACCCGCGAAGTAATTTTGTTCAGTCATGATTTGCTCCAGACAAAGAAAAAGAAACGCCCGGCGGAGCGATGTCCGGCCGGGCGTTGTGAAAGTGCGTTTGGATCAGGCTAGGAGTGCCACCGCAGAATCCAGCGCCCGCTGCTTGAGCGTGAGACCCTGACCGAACCAGGCCGAATCGAGCCTGTTACCCGGCGAGTGGGCACGACGGCTATGGTCGACGAACTCGGTCACGGCGTTGAGTAATCCCCAAGCCGTTGCACTGGCTGATTCGAGGTTAGCGCCCATTGCCTTGCCGTTGAACAGCGCGATGACGCTGTCGTTGACGCGCTCCGCAGCCTGACCAGAAATGTTCGGGCTGGCAAACACGGCCTTGATGAATACCGACGCCTCCGATTGGCTCACGGGTCGGGCGGCCAGTTGCTTCATCCGATAGATGAAGTGATCCCAGGTCGAGACCGCAATACCAAGCTGCTTCTTTACGGCATCAGGATCGAAGCGCGTGGAGTGGGGGACCTTGACTGCGCCGGTGGTGTTATCTACCGCCATTTGCAGCGTGTTGTTACACACCACGCGTACCGATGTGAACTGCGCCGTCGTCGCAAGCGAGCCGTCGCACGCAGTTGCCAGGAGCAGGTAGCCTTTCACGGCATCGCCGCCCTTCAATACCGCGTGCTGCCCGGTTCGCGCGAGCGCCCACAGCTTTCTGCCGCCCTTGAGCACACCTGCTGTTTCGAGTTCGAATCCACCGGCTTCGACGAGGTCGCGGTAGAACTCCAAGACTTCGCTAGGCTGAACGACCTGGTAGCGCTTCGAGACGACGGACAAGGGTTCCCGCGTGTCACTGCGGTAGAGAACCTTGTGCTGATCAAACGCGTGCAGGTCAGCGGCCGCGTGGTACTGAACAGCCGACTCGCAGATACGCCATTGCATTCCCGCCTCGCGGAGCCAGACTTCAAGCGGCTGGTTCTCCGAGAGCGGATTGCCCAAGCCGTGCCAAGGCGTCGCGTTGCGATACGCCATCGTTTGTACAAGATGACCCATTTCAATATCTCCAAAATAAAACGCCCCGGCCGATGCGCGTGGCATCAGACCGGGGCGAAGTGAGTGAGTAGGTTAGTTAGACGTCCAGCCGTATGCGGCCGGGGTAGTAGAGATTTCCTTCGATGTAGCCGAACAGCCGTTTCGCGGCTGACGTGGCCAGGCTGGTTAGAAGCCCTGCGATCGTAGCCGCCATCACGCCTGAGAACGTCCCGAAGTGGATGAGCAGTACGATTAGCGTGACCGAGACATCGACTGCCAAGTCATGGCGCAATGCTCTTAGCATGAGGCGCCTGGGAAGCTTGATCAAGATCAGCGCAACGCCAAGAAACACGGTGATACCTGTTACAAGCATGACGGCCTCACTTGTTTTCACCGGATTCACGCCAGGCCTCGCGAACGTCGTGGCAAACGCGCTCCGCCCGACCCGGCGCACGCTGGCCTTCGCGCATTGCAGTGCGCACAGCGCGGAAGATGTGTAGCGCGCAGGTCTTGACGAGGGTTGATTCGGGCGCAGACTGCGATAAAGCAATAGATGACTTCAGCATGTTCGACTCCTGATAAGAATGTACGGAACACTGATGTGCGCCGTGACAGCTAGTGTCGACAGGAAACAGCCACCGGGCGCGTAGCGCGCGAATCAGAAAGATCGAAGCGAGGCCAGGGTGCAGAGACTCTTTTCTAGGGCGCTAGAAACGAAATCCGAAATGGGGTACGTCTTTGTTAAGCGGGGTGGGGGATGGATTACGACGGACGTTCAGTAGAATTTTGCGAAATTTTTTTTTGGGATTTTTTACTGCTCTCGGTCGTCGGCTTGGTAGATCGACTGCCGTTAGCAGTGGACCGGTTCAGGAGGGCGCCGAAACTATTCGCCTGCTACATGACTAAAGATAGAATTTCCGCTCGTAACGACCCTCAGATTTCTCACAACCCCCGCCTTCAGGATTACAGGACGTAACACTTATCCACATAGCCATCAGCTGCAGGGATATCTTTTGCCACGGCCTTAAGTAGGATGCGGCCGCAAAGACTCATCGCTCTATAGGTTAGGTCCGAATAGTCGGCGCCAGGCTGCGGCGCCAGCCCGTGCACAAGAGTGCTTCGCTCGCTGTAGATTTCGTCCCAGACGGACTTTAGGTGGGTCAGATCGAGATCATCGAGCAATCGCATAACGCCTTGGCGAATACCAACGCGGTGCCTTCTGCGGATCATATGGGCAATTTCGCTTCGTTCGTCCACACCCACGCTGTCAGAGGACTCGGCCGTCTCGGCCAGCAGTAATAACAGCTGCTTCTGTACTGCGGTCCACTCCTGTTGCCCCAGCGTTTCAACCGCCGAGACCGCGAACACGAGCTGCGCGACCGGATGTGGCTGCATTAATGCGGTATTCA
The DNA here is from genome assembly GCA_039934195.1 of Betaproteobacteria bacterium. Taxonomy (GTDB): domain Bacteria; phylum Pseudomonadota; class Gammaproteobacteria; order Burkholderiales; family SHXO01; genus SHXO01. The sequence continues at coordinate 445 of JBDTMS010000071.1, read as the reverse complement.
ACAGCAGAATTACGTCTTGGTGCGCTGTGGTGCGTTTATTCCGGTTCCAAGAAATGCATCGAAGCCAGAAAGAAACAGATCGGGTTGCGCGGACTGTGAATGTCGCTTGGAGATCCATAAAGCGAACGTTCGGATCGTCAATAAAGACATCAAGGCCATGCACATTATCCCGAGCATACGGGCCAATCTGCTGTTCGAGGTGGTGCCTAAAATCCTCAGCAAGCCCAGCTGTTATCAGATTTTTCCCTGCGTCTACACAAAGACGGGTCGCCACAGAGGACATTTCCAAGGCATCTCGAAGTTTATGTCCGAACTCCAAGGCTTCTGCGTGTGTGGCGACGCCTTCGGTATCTAGTACAAGCCACTCGCTGTCGCAGATATCGACGTCTACTGTTACGGCCGACCGAAAATTGACCCACCTAAGCCGATAGTGCTGATTCAAAAC
>JBDTMS010000070.1:0-10389 GCA_039934195.1 Betaproteobacteria bacterium | reverse complement strand
ATCTAATCGCGCCGCCGTCGCTGCGATATCCGCACGCGGCTTTGGGACGAGCTAACGGGAATGATTCAGATGCGCTTTCGCAATTCACCGATCGCAGTCAAGGTCTCCGCGTTGTTGCTGCCTTCGGTTGCTGCAAACATCGGCTGCTGCAAATCACCTCGAAGGTTTGGCGCAAGCACTGCAGCAGTGCGTGAGTAAGTTCCGCATTAGCTGACATGCGCAGACGCTTCGTCGTATACGGTCCGGTGCGAAAAGCATTGCGTCAATTGCTGTCATCTGAATCGCTTCCGCGCATCCAGTTCGGTCTCTTTTGGCGATTTAGCGTTTTTACAGCGCGCGTGTCTCGCTGCGCTGTTGTCGACTGGGCTCTACCCTCTCTCCCAACCTCCATGACCTGAAAAAACTCGATTGCGCGGCTGCCTGGCCGCGGTCAATATGGCGGCATAGGTCGCCAGATTGACCGACTGCGCGCGCCAAGATTCATGTTTAGTCGCAGGGCGCGGGAGTCATGTGTCATCGCAGGGCCGCGGGATTCATATTTAATCGCGGCGAGCGCCGGACTATCGCATAATCGTATCGAAGGAGCGCCCATGAGCCTGTACGAAATCGACGTCACCACCATCGATGGCGAGCAGCAACAACTGAGCGTCTACCGCGGCAAGACGCTTCTCGTCGTCAACGTTGCCAGCAAGTGCGGCTTCACGCCACAGTACAAAGGGCTGGAAGCGCTCTACCAGAAATACCAAGACAAGGGTTTTGCCGTCCTCGGCTTTCCGTGCGATCAATTCGGCCATCAGGAGCCCGGCGCGGAAGCGGAGATTCAGCAATTCTGCACATCGAGGTACGACATTAAGTTTCCGATGTTCGCCAAGATCGAAGTCAATGGCGACAACGCGCATCCGTTGTATAAATATCTCAAAGCGGAAAAGAAGGGCCTGCTCGGATCGAGCTTCATCAAGTGGAACTTCACCAAGTTTTTGGTCGGGGCAGATGGGACGGTGCTGCGGCGCTATGCGCCGGCGGATACGCCGGAGAGTATCGGCGAGGATGTCGGGAAGCTGCTGGGATAGCGTCAGCGCGCTAGCGCGGGCTCATTTCGATAAAACCCGAGCTGTGCGCTATCGATCCCTGCAAATCTTCCTGAGCAGCGTTCTGTCATGTCGATGACAAAGGTCGGACTCACTTCGGTAAACGACGTCGACGGCGCGCCCTATGCGGCTGCACCTGCAGATAGGCTGCGCGATTCAGACCAACCGCAATCGAGGTTACGATTCGCCACCAACAACAGCTCGCCACTATAGAAGGGAAGACCCATGGCAATGTCCGCCGCCGATACGGAGATTGTTTCTACCGCCGAAGACCGCAAACAGCTGCGACGTGCTGTCATCGCGAGCACCGTCGGTACGACAATCGAGTGGTACGATTTCTTCTTGTACAGCACGGTCACCGGGCTGGTGTTCGCGAAGTTGTTTTTTCCGAAAGCCGATCCGCTGATCGGTACGCTGCAGGCATTCGGAATCTATGCGGTGGGCTTTGTCGCGCGACCGATCGGCGCGGCGATTTTCGGTCACTACGGCGATCGCATCGGCCGCAAGTCGGCGCTGATCGCAACGCTGCTACTGATGGGCGGCGCCACGTTTCTCGTGGCGTTCGTGCCGACCTACGAAAAGATCGGCCTCTGGGGTGCCGTGTTGCTGGTCGTGCTGCGCTTCATACAAGGCGTCGGCGTTGGCGGCGAGTGGGGCGGATCGGTGTTGCTCGCGATGGAATGGGCAAAGACGAACAAGCACCGCGGCTACATTGCGTCGTGGCCGCAGTTCGGCGTGCCGGCGGGATTGTTTCTTGCGAACCTTGCGGTGCTGGTGTTCAGCTCGATTTCGGGCGAGGGTTTTCTGATCTGGGGCTGGCGCATCCCGTTTTTGTTGAGCATTATTCTGGTCGGCATCGGCTTTTGGATTCGCATCAACATTTTGGAGACGCCGGTGTTCGCGAAGCTGATTGCGGAAAAGCGTGTAGAGCGCGCGCCGATACTCGAAGTCATCAAGCGCCAGCCGAAGCAGATCTTGCTGTCGGCGTTGGCTAGAATGGGCGAGCAGGCGCCTTTCTATATCTTTACCGCGTTCGTGTTTACCTACGGCACGACCGTGCTGCATGTCAGCCGCGACTTGCTGCTGTCCGCAGTTCTCGTCGGTTCGCTCATCTCGTTTTTCACGATACCCTTCTCCGGTTATCTCTCGGATCGCATCGGCCGCAAGCGCATGTACATTATCGGCGCCGTCGCAACCGGCATCTACGCGTTCGTCTACTTCGCGCTATTGGATACGGGCATTGCGTACTGGATCTTTATTGCGGTCGTGCTGTCGCTAGTTCCACACGACATGATGTACGGGCCGCAGGCCGCACTGATCGCCGAGTCGTTCACCGGGCGACTCCGCTACAGCGGAGCGTCGCTCGGTTATCAGCTCGCATCGATTATCGCGGGCGGTCCGGCGCCGCTTATCGCGGCCGGGTTGTTTGCGTATTACCGATCAGGCTACGCGATCGCAGCCTACATTTTTGCTTGCGCTGTGCTGAGCGTCGTGGCGGCGGCAATGCTGACGGACTATACGAACAAGGACATCTCGGGAGAGTACGACGAGCGCTGATTTTTCGGATTCGCAAAATCAATGACCACACACCGATTTCGTATAGAGCACGACCTTCTCGGCACGCGGCAAGTGCCGGCTGGCGCGTACTACGGTATCCATACGCTGCGTGCGCTGGAAAACTTCCCGATTACCGGGACGTCGATCAGCATCTACCCGGAATTCATCGATGCGCTCGCGTGTGTGAAACAGGCTGCTGCGCATACCAACCACGAGCTCGGTATGCTCGATGAGCAGCGCACTAGCGCCATCATTCAGGCGTGCCGCGAGATTCGCGGCGGCGACTGGCACGATGAGTTCGTGGTCGATGTCATTCAAGGCGGTGCCGGGACTTCGACCAATATGAATGCCAACGAAGTGATCGCCAATCGTGGGCTGGAGATTCTCGGCCACGAGAAGGGCGACTATCAGCATCTGCATCCGATGGATCACGTGAACTTGAGCCAGAGCACGAACGACGTTTATCCGACAGCGATCAACGTCGCGCTGCGGTTCGGCTTGAATCGCCTGCTGCTGGCGATGGCTGGACTGCGCAAAGAATTCGAAGCGAAGGCGGCGAGCTTCGCCGATGTCATAAAAATGGGCCGGACGCAATTGCAGGACGCGGTGCCGATGACGCTCGGTCAGGAGTTCAGCACCTATGCCGTTATGCTGGAGGAAGACGAGCAGCGGCTGCGCGAGGCTGCGCTGCTGATTCAGGAGATCAATCTCGGCGCGACCGCGATCGGCACCGGCATCAATGCAGAACCGGAGTATGCCGCGCGGGTCGCGGGTTATCTCTCCGACATCTCCGGCATCACCCTGACCACCGCGCACAATCTCGTGGAGGCGACGCAAGACGTGGGCGCGTTCGTGCAGCTCTCCGGCATACTCAAGCGTATCGCGGTGAAGCTCTCGAAAATCTGCAACGACCTGCGGCTACTGTCGAGCGGTCCGCGCGCTGGCTTCGGCGAAATCAATCTTCCGCCGGTCCAGGCTGGATCGAGCATCATGCCGGGCAAGGTAAATCCGGTGATACCCGAAGTGGTCAATCAAGTCGCGTTCGAAGTGATCGGCAACGACGTGACGGTATCGTTCGCAGCCGAGGCTGGACAGCTTCAGCTCAACGCGTTCGAGCCGATCATCGCGCACAGCCTGTTCAAAAGTCTCAAGCATCTGCGCCATGCATGCGAGACGCTCGGCGGGCGCTGCGTGCGCGGCATCACGGCCAACCGCGACCATCTGCGTCACATGGTGGAAAACTCCATCGGATTGGTGACCGCGCTGAATCCCTACATCGGTTACGAGAATGCATCAATGATCGCGCGCGAGGCGCAAGCGACCGGAGCCAGCGTGTATCAGCTCGTGCTGGCGAAGGGCCTGCTGACGCAAGCCCAGCTCGACGACATCATGCGGCCCGAATCGCTGACGCAACCGCGCTCGTTCAGAGCGCGCGATTGACCGAGCGCGATCCGAGCATTCGTTGCATCGAGCACCTATTCTGATTCCTGCAAAGCTCAACTACCGAGGCCATGCCGTGCGCTTCGATTGCACGCGTCGGGCGGCAATCTGGCTGACGACAGTCGGCCTCGTTATGCTGGCTGCCTGTACGAGTAATCAGCGCGAGACGCAGCCGGTACCGCTCACGCCTGCGGAAGCACGCGCGTTGATCAATAAGCTGCTGCCGGCGAATACAACCGATCGCAGCGGCTGGTCGACCGATATCTACGCGGCGTTCGCTGCGATGCAAATCACACCGTCGCCGGAGAATATCTGCGCCGTGGTTGCGGTCACCGAGCAGGAGTCGAGCTTCCGTGCGGATCCCGCAGTTCCGGAATTGGGCGCGATCGCCTGGCGGGAAATCGACAAGCAGGCAGAGCGCATCGGCGTGCCGCGGCTGGTCGTGCACACCGCGCTGCGTATTTCATCGTCCAATGGCAAGAGCTATAGCGAGCGAATCGACGCGGCCAAAACCGAGCAGCAGCTAAGCGATATCTTCGACGACTTCATCGGCATGGTGCCGATGGGCAAAAAATTCTTCGCCGATCGCAACCCGGTGCACACCGGCGGGCCGATGCAGGTGAGCATTGCGTTTGCCGAAGCGCACGTTGCGGACAAAACCTATCCATATCCGATCGCCGGCACGATTCGCCGCGAGGTGTTCAGCCGCCGGGGCGGCATGTACTTCGGTATCGCGCACCTGCTCGACTATCCGGTGTCCTATGACAAACCAATCTATCGGTTCGCCGACTACAACGCCGGTCACTACGCCAGCCGCAATGCGGCGTTCCAGAGTGCCGTCAGCCTCGCATCAGGCATCCGGCTGGATCTCGACGGCGATCTTGTCCGCTACGGGAACGATGCCGACAGCAAACCGGGGACTACCGAATTGGCAACGCGCGTTCTTGCGAAACGTTTGAACTTGAGCGTTGCCGATATCCACCGCGATCTCGAGCGGGGTGAAACCGCGGCGTTCGAGCGGACGCAAACCTATCGGCGGGCGTTTGCGTTGGCCGATAAGTTGAACGCGAAAGCGCTGCCGCGCGCGATGATGCCGCACATCCGGCTGCAGAGCCCGAAGATCACCCGCAACTTAACAACCGAATGGTTCGCGGACCGAGTCGATGAACGGCGCCAGCGCTGTTTGGCGCGCAATACCGTGAGCGCCGAGAAAAAGACGTAGGCGCGATCCATCGCGCCTACGCTTACCACTGAAAGGCTCAGCCGATCATCACGCCACGCGTCGCACGCTGTCCTGCGACTGATCGCCACCGGAGGCAGTACGCGCCACCGCGCGATTGACGGCCGACAGCACCGCGAGCAGCGACGCCGTCACGATGTTGGCGTGCATGCCGACGCCGAAGCACGATCCCGTTAGTCCGCCGCCGCCGACCTCGACGAATGCAACCGCTTGCGCGTCGCTACCGGTGCCCATCGCACGCTCTTCGTAGCCTTGAATGTTGAATTCCACGTTGAGCGCATGCAGGAAAGCGTCGAGCGGACCGTTGCCGCTGCCGGCGACTTCGCGCTCGGCGTTGTTCGTGCGCAAACGCACGCTGATGTTCTGCACGTTCGGCTTCGCCGGATCTTCCGACAGATGGTGCGACAGGTAATGGAACGGCTTGTCGATCTGCAAATACTCACGCTGGAACACGTTCCAGATTTCGCTCGAGGTCATTTCCTTGCCGGTGGCGTCAGTAACTTTCTGCACGGCCTGGCTGAACTCGATTTGCAGGCGGCGCGGCAGCACGATGCCGTAGTCGCGTTCGAGCAGATACGCGATGCCGCCCTTGCCCGACTGACTGTTCACGCGGATAACCGATTCATATGTGCGCCCGACATCTGCCGGGTCGATCGGAAGGTACGGTACTTCCCACAAGCCTTCCGCCTCCTGCACTGCGAAGCCTTTCTTGATCGCGTCTTGATGCGAGCCCGAGAACGCGGTGAACACCAGGTCGCCGACGTAAGGATGCCGCGGATGAATGGGCAATTGATTGCAGTATTCCACCGTGCGCGCGACGTCGTTGATGTTCGAGAAATCCAAGCCAGGATGCACGCCCTGCGTGTAGAGGTTGAGCGCGAGTGTCACGATGTCGACGTTACCGGTGCGCTCGCCGTTGCCGAATAGACAGCCCTCGACTCGATCGGCGCCAGCCATCAAGCCCAGTTCTGCTGCCGCGACGCCGGTGCCGCGATCGTTATGCGGATGCAGCGAGAGCGCGACCGCTTCGCGATAACTTAAATTGCGGTGCATCCATTCGATCTGATCGGCATAAAGATTCGGCATCGCGACTTCCACTGTCGCCGGCAAATTGATCACCGTTTTACGATCGAGCGTCGGCCGCCACACGTCGAGGACGGCGTCGCAGATTTCCAGCGAGAAATCGAGCTCGGTTGCGGTGAATGTTTCCGGGCTGTATTCGAAACGCCAATGCGTCTTCGGCTGCGCCTCGGACAATTCGCGGATCAAAGAGGCGGCACGCACGGCGATGTCGATAACGCCTTTGCGGTCGAGCCCGAACACGACACGCCGAAATGCCGGCGAGGTTGCGTTGTATACGTGCACGATTGCGCGTTTCGCACCGCGCACGCTTTCCATCGTGCGGCGAATCAGCTCGTCACGCGCGGGCGTGAGGACCTGAATCGTGACGTCGTCGGGAATCGCGTCGCCTTCGATCAGGCTGCGCACGAAGTCGAAATCGGTTTGCGATGCTGACGGGAAAGCGACCTCGATTTCCTTGAAGCCGATGGCGACCAGGGTATCGAACATGCGACGTTTGCGCTCGCCGTCCATCGGTTCGATCAGCGCCTGATTGCCGTCGCGCAGATCCGAGCTGCACCACACCGGTGGGCGCGTGATGGATTGCGAAGGCCAGGTGCGGTCGGCGAGCTGGATAGGCGCGAAGGCATTGTATTTGCCGGCAGGATTGGTGAGCATCATTGACTCCTTGAAATGCGTTCGTTCGTCGATTGCGGATGTGGCGAACGTCGGCGAGCGGGCAGCCACGCGGTGATGGCCCGATCGCCGCGAAGCAGTCGTAGCAACCGCTGAGTCCGAGCGGTGTCACGTCGCATTTGCGAACTCAATGTCCCCGAACTTGAGGTCCCGGAACTCAATGTCCCTGAGCTTGAGGTCCCAGAACTCGAGGTCCCAGGACTTGAGGTCCGAGAACTTGAGGTGCGAGAACTTAGTGTCGCCAAACTTGAGATCATGGCTGGCTCCGGTACGAGCACGAGATGCTCATTGGATCAGGTCTTTCGATGCGTTTCCAGCCGCCCCTAACAGGGCGGACTGAGCGACGATGCGGTATGCCCCTCGGCGGGTGGCCGGGGGTGCAACAGCAAATTATAAGGGGGAGGGGATGTGTGCGCTATGCGCGCAGCAGCCTCAGGCCCAGGAGGACGCTGAGGAGGGACAACAAAATTTGCGGCAGGCGGTGCATGGAGAGAATGTAGCGGCCGATGGCCACGGTGTCAAGGCAGAGCCCGGCCGGGCCCAGCGCCTGGTCACGTGACGCCGGGGGATTCGCTCCGGTTCAGCTTGCCGATAAGAAGTCATGGATGATGCGGATCTGGTCGGGCTGCATCAGCGAGGGTGCGTGCCCGATACCCGGCAGCTCCACCATCTTGGTTGGCGGCCCATGCTGCATCATGCGCTTCAGCGTGCCGGCATCGAGCACATCGGAGTTCGTGCCGCGCAGCACGAGGGTGGGACAGCGGATCGCCTCCCAGGTCGACCACAATTCGAGCCCGAGCAGATGGCGATTGCCGATCTGCGCGTTCGGGCTCCAGCCCCAAGCCGTTGCCAGCCCGACCGCGGGATCGCACGCGAGCCGATACGTGGCGTCGTTCTGCAGATGGGCGCTGTGCTCGGTGAGATGCTGCCACTGGCGATCGCTCAGTTCGCCCCATTGCGAGAGCGCCTCGCGCACGCCTTTCTCCACTTCATCGAGCGAATCGAATCGCGTGCGCGCCGCGAAATTGCTTTTCAAGCGCATCAACGCAGACCACGGGATGAACGGCCCCACATCGTTGAGCACCAGCCTACGTATCGGCGAGTGCGGCTGCGCCGCGATCATCATGCCAATGAGGCCACCCATCGACGTGCCGATCCAATCGACCGTAATTGCGCTGGGATCGCTTCTGGACGGTTGCAGCAACACCTGCAGCAATGGTCGCTGCGCCGACTCGGTAGCACGCACAATCAACGCAGCGGCATCGACTTGATACTGATGAAAGGTATAGTCCTCTTTGTGCTCGAGCCAATCGCTGCGCCCGCGGCCGACCACGTCCATGCACAGCAGTCTGCACTCGCCATCGAGGGCGCCCGCCAGGGTGTCGAAGTCGCGCCCGTTGCGCGTCAACCCATGCACACACATCACAACGCGCGAGCTGGAGCGGCGGCCCCATTCGGTATAGGCAACGCGATGGAATCCGTGCGGTCCCAGGCTCTGGAAACTGCTCTCGATCATGTTCGAACCTCGCTCAACGCATTCAATTGCCGCGCAGCGCCAAAGCTAACGCTGGTGGCAACCCGGGGAGTTACACCTCTCAAGCGGGTGTTCGATGAACCACTACGAGCTAGATTGGGAATCGATGCCAACGTTTCGACAGATTTCGATTGCGCCGGCGATTTCGATGGCGATTTCGATTGCACTGGCGTCGCCGCCGACGCCCGCGGGTTGTCACCAACCCGGCAAATTGCCTCCGCGAGCCGCCCCTGCCGACGCGCTCGCGTACTAGCGCTAAGCCACTACACGCTACAATCCGCGCTCATCACCTGAGGTCGACGCCTTGCATCTGATCAGACCGTTTCGCGGGTTGCGCCCCGCCGCCGATAAAGCCGCCGCCGTTGCCGCGCCACCCTACGATGTGCTCTCGACTGCGGAAGCGCGCGTTGCTGCCGCCGATAAGCCTTGGAGTTTTCTGCACATCTCCAAGCCGGAAATCGATCTGCCGCCGGCGACCGATCCGTTCGCGCCGCAGGTGTATGCGCAAGCCGCAACCAACCTGCAACGAATGATCGATCAGGGCGTTCTCGAGCGCGATGGGCAGCCTTGCTATTATGCGTATCGCCTGACGATGGGGCAGCACGTTCAGCTCGGACTGGTTGGCGCGGCCTCGGTCGCCGACTATGATGCTAACCGCATTCGCAAGCACGAGTTCACCCGGCCGGATAAAGAAGACGATCGCGTCCGGCAGATCGAAGCGCTTAATGCGCAGACCGGCCCCGTGCTGATGGCCTATCCCGCCGCGCCGCAAGTCGATACATTGCTGCAGCAAGCCGCGCTCGCGGCCCCGGTCGCAAACATCCAATCCGAGACCGGCGTCGGTCACGCCATTTGGATAATACGCGATAGCGCCACCGTGCATGCCATGACGACAGCGTTCGACGCGATGCCGGCGCTCTACATCGCGGACGGACATCATCGATCGGCGGCCGCATCGCGCGTTGCGGCGGAGCGCCGCCGGCACAATCCGCGTCAAACGGGAAACGAGAGTTACAATTATTTTCTGACTGTAGCGTTCGCGCATCATCAGATGCAAATTCTGCCCTACAATCGCGTGGTCACCGATTTGAATGGCATGAACACCGATGCGTTTCTGCAGCGGCTGAGCAGCGGATTCAACGTCGAGGTCAGCGCGGCACCGGTGCGTCCCGACGGTCCGGGACAATTCGGACTCTATCTTGCGGGCCGCTGGTATCGGTTGTTCATTCACGCCGGTCTGATACCGGTCAACGATCCGGTCGCGCGGTTGGATGTCAGTTTATTCGCCGATCACGTGCTCGCGCCGATTCTCGGCATTCACGATCAGCGCACCGATAAGCGCATCGATTTCGTTGGCGGTATTCGCGGTGTCGATGCGTTGCAAAAACGCGTCGACGTCGATGGCATGGCAGCGGCGTTTTCTCTCCATGCCACCGCCATGGAAGACCTGATGGCCGTGGCCGACCGCGGCGAAGTGATGCCGCCGAAATCGACCTGGTTCGAACCGAAGCTCGCGGACGGGCTGGTCTCGCATGTGCTTGACGAGTAGCGCGGTCGGAGCGCGCAGCCGAATGCGGAGAAAGGGAACATCGTCGATTCCACCGAGCCTAACCGGCCGCATGGCAGCATGCTATTTTAAACCGTCTTTCGAAAACAACACTTACGGGGAAAAAACCGATGTCTAAATGGTGCCTGGCAGTCGTCGCACTCGTGCTGTTCAGTTCTGGCTGCTCGAAAAAAGAAGAACCGACTATCGAACGCGCGAAAGCATCCGC
>JBDTMS010000069.1:0-10408 GCA_039934195.1 Betaproteobacteria bacterium | reverse complement strand
TGGCGCCTACCCCCGGACGTCGTTGTAACCGCAGTGCGCCCACAGTATGGCTACCGCCGCAAACCATAGTGCTCACCGATCGGCCATCCTTGGTGGAAGCACTCGAAGCGCTGCCGGACGACACGATCGTGCTGAGCACCGTTGCACTCCCCGCGCCGCGTCCGAACTGGTACCACGTTGTGAACGCAGGAAGCGACGAAACCGCAGCGCTCTTGAACCAATACAAACACTATCGCCACGTCCGCGTGATCGCAGACCTGGATGCGTCAGGCCCACGCGTGACTGCGCTTGCGACGCATGTGCCCTCGCTGATGGCACTTTGCGACCTCACTTTCGCGGCGGTCAAGGTCTTATACGATCGCCTCGCCGACGTGCGATCGTCGTTCATTTCGCTCTTCCTCGGCGCCTGGCAGGACGGCAAGCTCCATCCGCTCGCCGGCATGTTCTCCGGTGTAAGCAAGAGTGCGTGGCTGGAGCTCGGGGATGCGCTGACCTACGCTTTATTTACCAGCACGCGCGAGCCGCTGGAGGGCGTTGCTCAGGCACATGAAGAGTCGGCTGCGCGGCGCTTGATGCCCGTGATCGGCTACGACGGCGGCCGACGCGTGGCTCTGCGTGTGCGTACAGAAGAGCCCGCGCCGATGGCAGCGGAGCCCCTTGCCCCAGGTGCAACTGTGCTCGCCGTCGGCGGCGCGCGCGGCATCACCACGGAGATCCTCAAGGACATCGCACGCCGCTACCGCCCGCGGGTCTTCATCATCGGCAGCAACGATCTCGACGGCTATCCGCCCTCTGCTTTTTCCGGAACCGACGAAGCCTTCGCGCGCAGCCGTGCCGAATACCTGCGCCGGCGCAAAACGGAGGAGCCGACGCTGTCGATCGGCACGCTGAATGTAGAGTTCGACCGGATGGCCAATGCCCGCGTCACACATCGCAATCTGCAGCAACTCGAAGCGCTGTGCGGTGCCGGCAACGTCACCTACCGCGCGTGCAACGTGCTCGATCGCGAGCAGCTTGCCGCGGTAGTGCGCGAGTTGCTGCCGACAAACGGCACGCTCGATCTGATCATCTACGCAGCCGGCATCAACCGCGCCTCGTCGATTCAGGCCAAGAGCCTGGAGACCTTTCGCTCGGTGCGCGATCTCAAGGTCCTCGGTTATCAGAATCTGCGGCACGCGCTGATGCCGTTTGCGACGCGGCGCTGGTTCAATTTCGGCTCGTTCGTCGGCTTCTCGGGCCAGCTCGGTGAGCTCGACTACGCCGCCGGCAACGATTTTCTCGTGACCGCGGCAGCGGCGGCGAACGGTGATGGTCCGCATCGCGAGACCACTATCTGCTGGACAGTCTGGGATGAGGTGGGCATGGTCCAGGCCCATCCCCTCACGGCTTCGCTCACCAAACGTTCTGGCCGCTATACCAGCATGTCGACGGCCGAGGGCTTGTCGCATTTCGAGCGTGAGCTGCGCAGCGTTGCGGCCGAAGCATCCATCGTGTTGATGGGACCGAACGAGCGCAAGTCCATCATGGGTCCCATTCCGGACTATTTCGACGAGCCGCAGGCCGCTCCGCTGAGACCCTTCACGCCCCAGTTCTACCTCGATCGAGTCGTTGGAGAGGAACCGGACCTCGCGGTATTCGAGCGTACCTTCTCGCTCGAACGCGACAGCTATCTGTCGGACCATCGGGTCAACGGCCACCCCACATTGCCGGGCACGTTTGTGCCTGAGCTCGCGGCGGAGGCGGCGCTTGCTCTGTTCCCGCATCTCAAAGTGGTCGCACTCGAAGATCTACGGTTCGAGCATTTCCTGCGCGTCTACGGCGAGGGGGACTCGCGGAAGCGCATCGAGGCGCGTGTGCTCGAATGCAGCGAGACGCGCGCAGTGGTGAGCGTGCGCATTTTGACCGATGTACTGGGCCCCGGCGGTCGCGTGCTCACTCGGGACAAGCTGCACTTCTCTGCGCGTGTCGTATTGATGCCCGAATATGCAACGGCCCCGCGCTGGGATGCATGGGACGACACGGACGAAACGCCGGTGCCCGATCCCTACCATTTCGAGAATTCGCCCGTGGTGCTAAGCGGGCTCTTCGTCACGACGCGCGACACCCGCATGCATCCGCTGGGAAAGCGCGCCGTTTATGCCTGCCGCCTGCGTGCCGATGATCCGGCGTTTTCCCGATTCGTAACACCGTGCCTGATGATGGATGGATTGGCACGGGTGGGTGTGTTGCATCTGCGCGCGCACGATTATCTGCCGGTCGCGGCCCCTGCGACGATCCGGCGCATCGATCTTTATCAAGGGGAAAACGATTGCGCCCTCGCGAGCGCAATTGCACCGGGAGAGATTCAGCTCTACGTGACGCCGACCGGAATGATTCTCGGCAGCGGAGATCGCGAGAATCGCTGCGTAGCCGCGGGCCCGGACGGGCGCATGCTGCTGCAGATGAAGGGCGTGACGGGGACCATCCTCGGCTATGTGCATCGGCACACCGGCGAGTTCCTTACGCCGCAGGCGCTGGAACGCGTGGTGCAAGCGACGACTGACGCAAACATAGAGGCTCGGAGCGAACCGGCAAGCGGTGCCGTCGCCCCTGTGACGCGCGTGCGCTGGAAGCCCACACCCATTGCGGCGGCAGAGGACAACACAGGGCGCCTCACCGGTCGCAACGTTCTCGTGGTTGGAGGTACCGATGAGCTCGCCGGCACCGTAGTGAACCGCCTGCAATCTCTCGGTGCTGTGGCGGCGCGCTGGACTGCCGAAACCAATGTGGACGAAACGCTGGATGGCGTGATCGACCTTGCTGCGTGCGAGCCGCTGGCGCAGAACGAGGAACGGCCATGGGAGGCGCCGCTCGAGCGCAGCGTAACGCTGCTCAAGGCATTGTACGATGGTTGGGCTCGCGAGCTCGATGCCGATCGCATCTTCTACATGCCGGTCACGATGCTGGGGGGATTGATGGGCTACGACGGCGTAGGGCTGACACAACCCTATGGCGGAGTTTGGTCTGGTCTCGCGAAGAGCCTCCCGCGCGAGCTTCCTAATTGCAATGTCAAGGTGCTCGATATAGACACGGTCGCGCCGGACGCGGCCGCGGATCTGATCGCCCAAGAGCTCGGTGTGTGGGATCTATTCGAAGTGGGCTATCGAGGCACACAGCGGTACGGGCTGCTCGCCGCTAAGGAAGAGCGCGCTGCACCGACCCTCACGCTTGACGCAGAGGACACCGTGCTGATTTCCGGCGGCGGGCGCGGCATCGGCTTCAGTGTCGCCGAAGCGCTGTGCCGGCGCACGGGGTGCCGCGTGATCGTCACCGGGCGCTCCTCTCTGCCGGATGCGTCCGAACCGTGGCTGCAAATGAGCGATGAGGCGTTTCGGGCCTACTCTTTCGAGCGTCTGATAGCGGGTGCTGCATCCGGCGAGATCGCACAATCGAAAGCAGATATCGCACATCTGCGTCACCACCGCGAGCTCATTGGCAACCTGGAGCGCTCGCAGCAAGCGGGGCTGCGCATCGAGTATCGCGTTTGCGATTTCAACGAGCGCGCACAGGTCGAAGCGCTGGTGCAGTCGCTGGACGGCTTGAGCGTTGTCATTCACAACGCCGGCATCGATGCACCGGTGCGCCTGGCGGCCAAGTCCATGGCGAGCTTTCTGGGTTCGGTGCGCGTGAAGCTCGCGGGATTCTTGAACCTGCTGCATGCCGTCTTGCAGATCGAGCTCAAGCTCTTCTGCAACGTAGGTTCGATTGCCGGCCGCATGGGCGGTATGGCGGGGCAGACGGGTTACGCGGCAGCAAACGATGGTCTCACTCGTCTGGGATTCTGGGGACAACAAAGCGTCCGCTTTCCGATCAAGATGATCTGCTGGCCGGTATGGGAAAAGCTCGGCCTGATCGGCAACTTCGATGCCGCCGTGAAATACATGACGGCGATGCAGGTCGAGGAAGGCGTGGCGATGTGGGTCGACGAGATCCTCGCGGGCGGCAGCGGAGAAGTGTGCTTTCCCGGCCGCCCCGGCGTGGCCGTATCGCCGCTCGAGCTGAAAGGCTTCCGTCTGGTCACACCTGATTTTCCGAGCTTCGATGCGTTGAATTCGCGCGCGCATTACCTCGGCGCGCTGCTCGAGCACCGCCGTGCGCGTACCATGCGCAGCCGCGCACGCATCGATGCAAGCAGCACGCCGATGCTGGACGAGTTTCGCGTAGCCGGCCACCGCGCCGTGCCCATCAGCCTGCTGCTCGAGTATGCCGCAGCGTTGGCAGCGGACGAGCTCACGCCGGAGAACTGGCCGGCGTTACGGCTCGTCGAGTTGCGCAATTGCACGTTCGAGCTCACACACCTCACGCTCGAGGAATCGCAATCGGCCTTCGAGTTCGAGCGCGATGCCCATGCACGCTGGGACGGCGCGCGCTGGGTGGTGGACGTTGCCTTTGTCACGCCCGGCTCACGGCGGCAGTTCGGCTCGGTGCAGATCGTCTTCGTGCGCGCGGACGAAGCCCCTGAGCCGTCCCGCTCCGTGCTCGCTCAAGCCATAGAGCCGGTTGCAATGAGCGCTACGCGCCACGTTGCCTGGAGCTTGACGGTTCTCGATGCAGGTGTATGGGGACGTACTGCACAGGGCGAGCTGGTCGGCAAAGTCCGGCGGCGTTTCGCGAACGATGTCTGGGCGCTGCCCTACGCCCCGCGCATGCGCCTGCCGGGCTGGCTCATTGAGGCCGCGCTGCAAGCAGCAGCCTGGAGCACAACGCGCAACACAGAACCAACCCACATGGGATTCGCTTGCCTGCGGTTGCTCTCCGGCGCAACGCCCGTGCGCCTGATCGCCGGCCCCCACGCGAGCGATCTCGTCTTCGTCGATGAGGCTGATCGCGTCACGCACGCCCTCGAAGCCGTCTCGCTATACACCCATAACAATCAACAAGAGGCAGTCAACGCATGAGGCCCGTCCCCAGACCGCAGCGCGACTACGTTCGCGAGATTCGACCGCTCCTGCCCGACTACGCTTTCGCGCCTCGCCCGCGGAAGCTCTGGGCCGTTGCCGGGCACACGCTGGTGCTCGCCGCCGGCATCGCCATCGTGCGCACGACGGCGCACGTGTGGCTGTTTCCGCTGCTGGCCTTGATCATGGCGCACAGCCTGGCGTGTCTGGGCTTTCTCATCCACGATCTCAGCCACAACTCGGTGGTGCGGCGTCAGCCGTTCAAATATTTACTCGAGCTGTATGTCTGGGGCCTCGTGGTGATGTCGCCGCATCTTTGGCATCGTATCCACAATCAGGCGCACCACCGTATGCCCAATTCGCTGCGCGATCCCGATCGGCGGTACTTGCGCAGCGAGAGCACCGCGGCCATACGCTGGTACGATCGACTATTCGTACCCTCGCGCCGGTCAGGTCGGATCAACCTCACGTTCCTCGCCTTCACTGCCTATATCACGCGCAACATGATGTCGGTATTGTTGTTCGGGGGTGAACGCAAGCCGTCGATCGCGACGTTCAAGCCGGCATACACCGCACTCGAGCGCGTGCGCATCCAATGCGAAATCGGCTTCGGCGTTTGCCTGCATGTCGGTATCTTCTACCTGGCAGGGGCGACCTGGTCGCATTATCTGTGGGCCGGACTGCTGCCTGCAGTGGGCGGGTCGATCGTGCTGAGCGGCTACACCGTCACCAATCATCTGCTCGATCCGTTCATGGAGGAACCGGTGGATCCGCTCGCCACTACCACCTCGCTGCAGGTGCCGAAGCTCTTCGACTGGATGCATCACCATTTCTCGCATCACACTGAACATCATCTGTTTCCGCAGATGAGCTCCGACTACTATCCGCTGGTGCGCGCCATCCTGCATGAGCGATATTCCGATCGCTTCCACTGCTTCACTTACCGCGACGCCATGCAACGGCTCTGGCGATGCGAGCCCTACGCGGTACCGCTTTCCCCTGAACGCGCACAGTCATGAATGCCGTATCGATCATCCCGCTACCGATCGAATGGTCGCTGCGCTCCGCAGCGCTTGCCCGCGACGAGGTGCGCATCTATCGCACCTCGTTGAGCGCGCTCGAGCCGCATTGGGAACGGCTGTCGCGGCGGTTGAGCCGCGAGGAGGCGCAGAAGGCGCTTGCGTATCGGCTCACTGGTCCACGGCGCCGCTTCGAGTTGGTACGCGGTTGCCTGCGCGAGCTGCTATCGGCATTGCTGGGATGCGACGCGCGCCAAGTGGCAATCGAACGCAACACCGAGGGCAAGCCTCAATTGAGCGCGACCGGTGAGCCTCCGTTGCACTTCAACGTCTCACATAGCCGCGATCTCGCGCTATTCGCTGTGTGCGCATCGGCAGCGGTGGGTGTGGATGTGGAATACATCGACAAGGCGATCAACGCAGAGCTCGTTATGCAAACCGCGTTCTCGGACGTTGAGCGCACGGCCTGTTACGAGGCCGGCGAGGCGAATGTACTGGAGCAATTTTTCCGGACCTGGACTCGCAAGGAAGCTCGCATCAAAGCCTGCGGGCTGGCAATGGCACATCGCTTCTTTGCGTCGTCCGATCGGTTGCCGGTGCTCGATTTGCAGTTGAGCGATGAGTACGTCGGCGCAGTGGCCGTATACGGTAACGGCGAGAGGTCTGTGCGAAGCCCCGTGTCCTCCAATCTCTACCACAAACAAGGGAGCATCCGATGACACCTGCTCCCAAGCCTCAGCGCGAATATGTCGCCGAGATCCGGCCTTTGTTGCCTGCGTCGACATTCATACCGCGTCCACAGAAACTTTGGTGGATGCTGGCGCACTCAATGATTCTGGTCGCCGGAGTGTTCATCATCCGTACCACGCCCTACGCGTGGTCGGTTCCGCTGGTCTCGCTCATCATGGCACACAGCATAGGCTGCTTTGGCTGCATCATTCACGATGTCAGCCACAATTCGGTGGTCACCTGGCGGCCGCTCAAGTATCTACTGGAGCTCTATGTCTGGAGTCTGGTGCTGGGCTCAGCGTATCTGTGGCACCGCGTACATAACCAAGCACATCACCGCATGCCCAATTCGCTGCGCGATCCCCATCGGCGCTACACCAAAGGCGAGGCAAACTGGGCGGTGCGCTTGTTCGACCGCGTGTTCATGCGCTCGCGCACGACGCCCTGGGTCAATCTGACGTTCCTGGCCTTTTTCGCCGACATCGTCCGCAATCTGATCGCCCCGCTGCTCTATGGAGGCAGTCGCAAACCGGCTATCACCACGTACAAGCCCCACTACACAGGCAAGGAGCGCCTGCGCATCCAGGCCGAGTTCGCCCTCGCCGTCGCTGTGCACATCGGGATTTTTTACGCCGCGGGCGCGACCTGGGCGCACTACCTGTGGGCCGGCCTGCTGCCCGCAATCGGCGGCTCTGCGGTGATGACCGCCTACGCCGTTCTCAATCATCTGCCCGCCCCGCTCATGCGCGAGCCCGTTGATCCTCTGGTGACCACCATATCGTTGCGAGTGCCGCGCGTGTTCGACTGGCTGCATCAACATATCTCGCACCACACCGAGCATCATTTGTTTCCCAACATGAGCTCGACGCACTATCCGCTGGTACGCGCGATCCTGCAGGAACGCTACCCCGATCGGTTTCAATGCATCACTTATCGCGAAGCAGTACGCAGGCTGCGTGAGTGCCAGCCGTTCCCGGAAGTGCTTCCCGCCGCACAAGTCAGCGGCACAGCTGGTGCGACCATGCAATCGGGCGCATAACCTCCGCCGATCCATCCCAGAGAATGTCGATGGCGACTTACTGCCGCTACCACCTAGCACCACCGCCGCTAGGCGCGATGGCCTGCTGGCTTAGTCGGCCGCTCCCGGCAACCCCGCAACATGGACACGCCAGCCTATGCATGCATACATCGTAACCACCGAAAAAACCCTCCAGCCATTCGGCGAGCACCCACGCGAATGTTTGATCGGCAACGTTTCGCTCCAGCGCGTACAGCTCCAGGCGCTGAAACAAGCTGGACTTAACCCGGTGCGCGTGGACAGCGCGGCGGATATCAGGGATCACGACGCACATCTGATTCTCGAGGACCGACTGTTCTTCACACCGGAGCTGATAGCACACTTTATCGCGCAGTCGCGTACCCAGGGAACGAGCACCCAGTGCGCGTTGAAACCCGGACCGGTGACCGACACCACGGCCGCTGCGACTCAGGGCCTCGCGATGAGTGAGGGCGCTTTTGTGTACGACTTGCGCTTCGAGCCGGCGGCGCGCCTGCGCGGCGTGCCTTCGCTGGTCCTGATCGATCCCGAGCAGGACTATGAACCGATCCAGGTGTCTCGGCACATGACGCCACTGCGTGAGCCGCGCCTGCCGATCAGCGATCTCCTGTTGATTCGGGTGGATCATTGGGTCAATCTGTGGGCAGCGAACCTGTCGGTGCTGATCGCCGATATCGCACGCCTTAAAAAGAACAAACTGCGCCTGCTTTGGCTCGCGCTGCGCGCACGCTCGCTGAACAAGTGGGACGTTCTGCGCGCAAATAACGTCATCGGGCGCAACTGCGATATTCATCCGACCGCGTACGTAGAGGGCAGCCGCATCGGCGACGGCACCCAGATCGGGGCGGGCGCAGTCGTGCGTGGCTCTTGGATTGGGGCAGGCTCCCGCATTCTGA
The DNA here is from genome assembly GCA_039934195.1 of Betaproteobacteria bacterium. Lineage (GTDB taxonomy): Bacteria > Pseudomonadota > Gammaproteobacteria > Burkholderiales > SHXO01 > SHXO01. The sequence goes on along the minus strand of JBDTMS010000069.1, from coordinate 1,770 downwards.
ATCGCGCGACCGTGGAACTCAGCGTGCTGGGCGAAGGCGTGCACATCATGAACGGCTGTACGGCGCAGTTCTCCGTCCTGTATGCGGGGCATCTGGCGATGAGCAATCTGGTCTCGCTCAGCCTCTGTGGCCGCGACACCTTTGTCGGCGATGGAGCGACGCTCGCGGATTTTCGCTTCGACGGCAGGAGCGTGCGCGTGCTGAAAGACGGCAAGGCGATCGACAGCGGCATCACTTTCCTGGGCGGCTGCCTGTGCCACGGCGCCTACCTGGGTGCGGGATGCATCCTGGCGCCGGGACGCACGATCGCTAACGGCTGGCGCATCAGCCGCGAGAGCGGAGTGATCAAGGACGCTCGCGAGGGGCAGGAGTTGGATGGCCTGCGCGTGCTCACCGTAGACAACGCAGACAAAGCGCTCACCCCTGTCTGATCGTTGCGCGGGCCCTGGCCTTCTCATCGCGCGCGCCAGGCCAAGGCCCGCCGATGTCCTTCGCGTTTGCGGTGTGCGAATAGTTCACATCGGCCGCGGCAATTCGTCACGCCTCCGCCCGGTGCGCCGGCCGTAGAGTGGTGTGGAGCATCACCCACCACTCACGGAGGAGAGGACCGGCATTCGCATTACGCACGCTAGCGGCGTTATCCATGCGGTGACTCCCGGCGCACTGAACGAGGGATTTCGCGTCGTCTCTCCGCTTTCCTAGATGTAACCGTTGCCCCTTTTGCCGCGCTTGATCTGCTGTAATTGATTGCCCAAGGCACCAAAACAAACGGCCCGATGATGTACATCGGGCCGCTTCTCGACATCCATTCTGATCGCCTCAAAGCAATCAGAGTCAAAACACTTAGTGCTTGTACTTCGCCTTCGCGTCGGCTACGCAAGCATCTTTCGCATCGCCCGACATCGCATCGCACTTTTCCTTGGCAACGTCGTAGTTAGCCGAAGCCTTGTCATCACGTGCATTCGCGTGCGCGTCGGTGGTCTTCTCTGCTGCCTTGGCGTCGGCCTTGGCCTTCTTGTAATCCGCTCTCGCCTGCTTCTTGCAAACGTCCTCGTCATTGCCTTTCAATGCGTCGCAATGCTTTTTAGCCGCCGTGTAATCGGCCTTAGCGTGGTCTACGGCAGCCTTGTAATCGGCTTTCGCGTGATCTTTCGCGACTTCGCCGGCGGTATCCGCAGCGTTAACTGCGAACGCAAACATGGCGGAAGCGACAGCGGTGGCGAATTTGGTAGCAAATAATTTCATGTAGGGCTCCTTGGCATTCTGGTTTGAAGAGAATTAAATTGCACGGTCGTTAAGCATCACGCTCCCAGTCCCTCACTTGAAGCTCGGCATCTTCCTTGGACAAGTCGGATGAAAGTTGAAAAACAAACCGGGCGGTCGGTGTGTAATGCTGATTGAACAATTCGTCCCATGCCGGCGATTCACCTCGCCGACAGCGTGAAATTAATTCCGTTTCCGAACTCATCCAGCGCGCAACATAAAGCAAATTTTTAAATTGGTGAATGCGAATGTTCAGCCGCTTTGCGAGACCCTGACTGTATCGTCAGCATTTTCCGCAAGGCTGCCTCCCTTTTTCCTTCGGGGGAAAACTCTCTGGCAGCCTGATTGAAGAGTCCGACGTTTTTGAGAGCTTTCTGTCCATCAATGCAAATCAAGCTCATCTCAACCCACAAAAAAAATTATGATGAAAGTTATTTTTGATCGAGAAACCGAAATCGGCAAATGCGATTACGAACGGGGCGAAGATCTTTTCCAATATGCAGAGCC
>JBDTMS010000068.1:0-10456 GCA_039934195.1 Betaproteobacteria bacterium | reverse complement strand
GTTCTACTCGCTGGCTGAATAAACGGGAAGCGAGAAACCGCTTCCACTCCGTTCATGCGAAAACTTTGCGACAGAACCGTTCATCATGATCACATTGGCGTTCGCGCAAATGTTCTTTTTCCTCGCACTTAGTCTGAGGCAGTACGGGGGCGACGACGGGTTGAGCATCGCGCAGCGCAGTGACTTCACGCCGCTCCTGAATTTGCAGTCCAGCACGACGCTGTACTACACCGTGTGGTTCTTGCTGGTCGGTTTTCTATACTGCACATGGCGCCTGGTGCACTCGCGTTTCGGCATGGTTCTGCGCGGTGCCCGGGAAAACGAGCGGCGGATGCAATCGCTCGGCTTTCCAATCTTGCGCTATCGGTTAACCGCGTATGTATTCTCAGCATGCGTGTGCGGCGTCGCTGGATTCTTGCTCGCCAATCTCGCGAAGTTCGCCACCCCTGCCTACATGGCATGGACGGTATCTGGCGAGTTGATCGTGATGGTGATGCTGGGCGGGATGGGAACGGTGGCCGGTCCGCTGTTCGGCGCCGTTGCGTTGCTGCTGTTCGAAGAGCTGATGCCAGGGTGGCTGGGCGCGATCCAGCCCGGCTGGAAAGAGCACTGGCTGGTCGTGCTGGGCATTGCGATTGTGCTGATCGTGCTGCTCGCTCGTCGCGGCATTTACGGATTGCTGGCGCAACGCGGATGAGCCCCGCTATCCTGGAAGTGCGTGGTTTGACTAAGCGCTTTGGTGGTCTGCTGGCTAGCGATTCGGTCGATCTCGCAGTACGTCAAGGCGAAACGCACGCAGTCATCGGACCCAATGGCGCTGGGAAGACGACGCTGATCGGGCAAATTGCGGGCGAGATTAAAGCAGACGCCGGGACGATTTCGTTCGATGGCTGTGAGGTCACGCGATTGCCGGTGCACGAGCGCGCCCTGGCTGGGCTCGCACGCTCGTATCAGATTACGCAGATCATTCCGCAATTCAACGCGCTAGAGAATGTGATGCTCGCTGTTCAAGCGCATGCAGGCCATAGCTTTCGCTGCTGGCGGCCGGCGCTCAGCGTTGCCGCGCTTACGATTCCGGCCCGCGCTGCACTCGATCAAGTCGGACTCGGCGCGCGAAGCGCGGTTCGTGCAGAAGAGATGGCGCACGGCGAGCATCGGCAACTGGAGCTGGCGATGGCGCTCGCGGTGAAGCCGAAACTGCTGCTGCTCGATGAGCCGCTTGCGGGAATGAGCCATCACGAATGCGAAGCGATCATTGAGTTGCTCGCAAGTCTGAAAGGACGCTACAGCATGCTGCTGGTCGAGCACGACATGGACGCAGTGTTCGCGCTTGCCGATCGCATCACCGTTTTGGTCTATGGGCGCGTGATCGCCTGCGACAATCCTGAGGCCATTCGCGCGAATGCCGAAGTGCGCGCGGCGTATCTCGGCGATACGGAGCTCGTGTAGACATGGCACTGCTGGAAGTCCGAAACGTCGAGAGCCATTATGGCCGCAGTCAAGTGCTGTTCGGCATCGACCTCACTATAGAGGCGGGCGCAGTAGTCACGATTCTGGGCCGCAACGGCATGGGCAAGTCGACTGCGATCAAAACGATTATGGGCATGCTGAGCCCCAATGCCGGAAGTATCGCCTTCGATGGTGAGCCGATTCACGGCTGGCCGTCTTATCGGGTCGCGCAGAAGGGAATTGGTTTGGTGCCCGAGCAGCGGCAGGTGTTCCCCAATCTGTCGGTACAGGAAAATCTGGTTGCCACCGCGGCCAATCGTGCCGCAGCGTCCAACCCATGGACGCTGGCTCGCATCCACGCTGTTTCCGCGGTTGCAGGAACGCGCGCGAAGTCTTGCTGCCGATCTTTCCGGCGGCGAACAACAGATGCTGGCGATCGGTCGCGCGTTGATGACGAATCCGCGCCTTCTAATTCTCGATGAAGCGACGGAGGGATTGGCGCCCATCGTGCGCGCCGACATCTGGCGTGTGCTCGAGCATCTCAAGGCGAGCGGATTGGCGATGCTCGTTGTCGACAAGAACCTCGGACCTTTGATGGCGCTCGCCAGCCATCACTACATCATGGAAAAGGGCCGGGTGGCGTGGAACGGCAATAGCGACGCGCTGAAGCAGGAATGGTCATCCGCACGACGCTACATCAGTATTTGAAGGGAGTGCCGTTAATCCAGCTTGGAAGCTACCGCGATGTTGACAGGTAGACCGGAGACGCAGCTCCGATAGTCCTTGCTATTCACCTGGAGAAGCCCATGCACAAGTCATCGATACTGACCGCAGCAGTTGCCCTAAGTGTGCTGATCGCAATGCCGGCAGTCGCTCTAGCCGATAGTGCATCGCGACTGGATGCGAAGTTCAAGAAAGCCGATAAAGACAGCGACGGCACCCTAACGAAAGACGAAGCTAGGGCGATGCCGCGTGTCGCGAAGCACTTCGACACGATCGACGCTGATAAAGACGGCACAGTCTCGCTTGACGAGATCAAGACTTCAATGGCCGGTGCGAAGAAGAACATGCACAACAAGGGCGAAGCAGCATTCAAGAAAGCAGATAAAAATAGCGACGGCAAGCTCGATAAAGACGAAGCTAAGGCGATGCGACGCGTCGCGAAGAACTTCGATGCGATCGATGCCGACAAGGACGGCACGGTGTCGCTCGACGAGATTCACGCATTCATGAAAGCTAAGCACGCCGGCGCACCGAAGTAATCGCGCGTCGAACGAAAACGGACGGGGAGCCCCCCGGCCGTTTTTGCATTTCAGTTGTGTCAGCAGCGTCTATTCGCCGCCACTGACATTCCGGGAACACGTTATGGTTATGGCGTGCACCACTCCGGCAGAGCGAGGAAGTTGATCTCGTACACACCCGCCGCGAGACTCGGGGCCGACAATTGCGCCATCGGCGTAAGCGGATTGAAGTAGGTTCCGCCAACCACGACCGGTGCGCCCGCGCCCCCACCGGTCTGCACAGCCGAGCGCATCGGCAGGTAGGTTTCGGGGCTGCGTCCGACCACTTGCGCGGCGACGTACATGTTGGTTTGGAACTTCTGAAGCTGCCTGGACACCGTAGATAGCGTCGCCGCAGAGGTCACGCCTGGCGATTGCCAGTCGAGCTCCGACCCCGGTGTTACTACCGGAAACACCGTGTGCCAGAGCTGGATCTGGCCGCGTAGCGGAAGCGATCCATCCGCGCAGATCGCACGGGCGTCTACCATTTCCACTGGCGGCTTACCGGTTTTGCTGAAGAAGAAGTACAGCGGGCCGCTGTCATGGCTGATTTTGTAGTGGCCGGTGGCATCCGGCGACAAGAAATCCTGGCCTGAATACGACGACACGAATACGGGAGTCTCCGGGAACGCGATCGAATACGTGCGACCTGAGCCTGAGTACGAGCCGCGAAGACGATCCATCGTGTAGACGGCTATGACGGTATCGTCGGCGCTTTCGAACTTCAGTGCACGCAAGCCCGACAACGGATCGCCAACCACAAATCCAGGCAAGGCGTGCGTTCGCGAGTCGAACAATGCACCCTGATAAGTGCGCCCGTGCGCAACCCGATCGAACGTCTTCAGCCCGTACATGGCCGGGTGGCAAACATAACCGGTGATGTCTCGCACTTCACCGAATGCCGAGGCGTGACAGTTGTCGAGCGGCGGTGCCGCCACATCCATGAAGCCGCCGAGTTTGTCTTCGCCGATCGACGAGAGCGCGCCCCATAAATTTATCAGACCGACATCCTCTTCTATCCCGCGCAAAAGATTGTCGGCGTCCCAAGCCCCGACCCACTCTCGGCTAGTCCACCAGCCGCCCATCTCGGTGATGTCGATGGGAACAGCGCCTAAACCGGAAGCAGTGAGATCACGCTGAAACGCGCGCAGCATATCGTGATCAACATTCGGATAAGGGTGAAGCCCGAACCGATCTACCGCTGCCGCGGGATGCCCGGCAAGCAGTCGATTGTATTCAGTCATCATATCGAGTGCGTACGAATCGTAGTAACTGAACAGCCCGCCGGCGATCACCGTGGACCCTGGTGCGGCAAGGTGAATGGCTTCTGTGGTTTGCGTTAGCAACTTAGCAAATAGCTTTGCCTCGTTAACACCGTCGCGCTTGGCGGGCCAGAAAACACCCAAGAGATTCGGTTCATTCCAGACCTCGAACACGACGCGGCCGGGACGGTTTGTCGCACGCGCCAAGTCCGCTGCGAACTGAGCGAACTCGGATAGGAACTGCGCACTCGGGAAATCGGCTGGATATGGTTTGCCGTCAGTCGGAAAATAGCGGAAATCGGTCACGCCCATGTGGACGCTGAAACCTTGTGCGATCAGACGATCAACTACTGCAGCAATGCTCTGAAACGTCATGATGCTGCCGGGACGGAAGTAGTTCGCATCGCCCTCCAGGCGAATCCATTTGACGCCGGCATGGCCCATCGCGACTAACGGTGCGTACGACATTCCGTTTGGTCCAAGGAGCTCCGGGTAGCTACTGGTTCCGTTGCCGAAGCTCATGCCGATTCGATCAAGCGGCACAGGCAAGCCGGGCGCGGGCGTGCGTATCGGCACGGCGAAGGCGCCAATTGCGTTTGCGGTGAGGACAACCGGACTCATTGTCGGATCGGATACTGGGACGTTTTGAGTTGGTCGAGTAGGTCCAGACGGCACCGGTTCGGGTGGCGTGACTAAACGTTGTACGCCGCCGAAGCTGCCATTTCCGAGATTTGGCGATACCCACAGATCGTCGGATGCCAGCTCGGCCGTGATCAGATCAAGCTTCGCGTCGTGCGTTACATCCTTGGCCGCGATCGCAACCGGTTGCGCACCGAGGGCGAGTCTCTGCGCCGGCTGGAACAGTCCGCTCCCGTCCGCGATCAAAAGCGAAGCATCGGAAGAGGCAAAATTTGCCGTGACGATATCGAGATTTCCATCGCCATTCAGATCGGCCAGCACAATTGCATTCGGCCCTACTGCTGCGGCACTGAGCTCGAACCGGTGATCCGAATGAAATCGACCATCGCCTCGGCCGCGAAACACCGATACGTCATTTGATTCATAGTTGGCGACCACGACATCGAGCTGGCCGTCGCCATCCACGTCGCCCACCGCAATTGCGATCGGCCCTTTGTGTGCGTGCCTGCTCGACTGCGGCGAAAAACTGCCGTCGCGCCGCGCGAGATACACGCGTACTTCGCGGCTGTCCATATGTGCTGTGATCAAATCAGCAAGGCCGTCGTGATTCATATCGGCGACGGCTACCGCGCTGGGAAATGCATTGACCTTGATACGCGGCCCGGCGACATAGCTGCCATTCGCTTGACCGTACTGGATCGCCACTTCGGCGGCGGCGTAGTGCGTCGTGATGATGTCGAGGATGCCATCCCCGTTGATATCGGCAAATGCGAGAGAAGACGGAAATTCACCGACGGCTACGCGCTGCTCTGGCTTGAACGTGCCGTCGGCGTTGCTGAGTAGAATCGACACGTCTGCGTTGAGAAAATTCGTGTGCGCCACATCCAGATGACCATCGTTGTTGATGTCGGCGCTGACGACGGTGGTGTGAGAATCGCCGCCGGGCAACTGCGGCCAGAGCGAAACACGATGATGCGTAACCGACACGTTTCCCGCACGGTCGGAGCCCCAGAGATCTATAGTGTGCGAACCGTCGTGTTTGAGCTCGACGTCGCAAGCGAACTGTGAGCCGCTGATGCTCGCTGGCGATTTATCGCAGGCGAGTTGTACGACCCCCGAAAGATTGTCCGTGATCTCCCCGGTCAGGCGGACTACGGGATTGCGCAATAACGTGCGCTCCACCGGGCTGGTTACCCTGATCTGCGGGCCCGTTTCATCTTGAATGATCGTTACGCCGGCGGTTGCGGCGGGCTGTTCCACGGAGACCGTGAGCTGATTAACACGATCCCGCGTGAGCTGAACTTCGATGCGAAACTCGCCTTGCGCATTGGCTTTCTCGTCGACTTTGCTTTTTCCGCCCGTCACGGTGACGCGCTGGCGCGGTAGCGCATGCCCCGCGAGATGGATCTCATGGGAACGGGTGATCGGCGTAACCGGGTCGACAGCTAACGATGCTGTAGGGGAAGAAGGTGAGGCAGACTTCGACGTATCGGCGAGGACCTCGCCGACGCTGATGGAAAGCGCGACTGCCGTACAACAAATAGCAAGCCGTGCGTGCTGCGTTGGATTTTTCATGGATCGGGCCTTCTGTTTTTCTTGTTGTACGCAGGCCGAGTTCGGCGAACTTTGCGGCTCTTGCTTGTCGTGCAGCTATTTTTTTATTGCCGGCGCCATTCTAGGCGCACCTTGCGTGAACACAGTCGTCTCGCTCGAGATTTCTAGTCATCGAACATAAATCTACGCAGCGCGCACGCAGATTTGCACTCGTGTGACTTTCGAAGGGCGCGTGTAGCAATTGCATGTAGCTACGATAACGCTGAGATGTTGCGAAAAAGACCAGTACAGCAAGCGCTGCTTCCCGCAGCTAGAGCAGAGACGATGTGATCATCGGACGACGATCAAGGCATCGATGACATCAACGATCGAGAGCGGCGTGATCGAACGCCTTTAGCTCATCCGTTGGCAAGTATGTGCTCGACTCGACGATCGGGAACAAACCACATGATCGCGACACCGATGTACAGGGCGAACGCGATCCAGGTGCTTACGAACGAAAGCGGGATAGCGAGAGCGTAGATCACCACAGACGATATGGTTTTGTAGTCTCGGCCCATTGCGCGAGCCAGAGCGGAGTCGATGCCCTGTATGGAAATCAGGCAGCGGGCGAGGATGTAATAGGCCGCTCCGGTCAGCAGAAGATCCGCGCCGTAGAGTGCCACTGGAACTGCTGAAAAGTGATTCTCGCCCATCCATCCTGTGACGAATGGAATGAGCGAGAGCCAGAACAGCAGGTGGAGGTTTGCCCAGAGTACACTTCCCTTGATCCGCTGAACCGCATGCAGCATGTGGTGGTGATTGTTCCAGTAGATGCCGACGTAGACGAAGCTCAACGCATAGCTACCGAAAACCGGCGCCAGCGGAATCAGATCCGACAGCTCGGTGCCGTGGGGTACCTTCAGCTCCAGCACCATGATGGTGATGATGATCGCAATCACGCCGTCGCTGAACGCTTCTAATCTGCCTTTGTCCATGGATGGTTCCTGGTTGAGCGCGCGGGGAGCAGCGGCGCATTTATTGTCTATAGTGCGAATCTATGGTGCGACGATGGGTTTCCATCTAACACGTCAGATGTCGCGCTCGTTCCGGCCGACGGTCGTCTCGCATTTCTTGCAGTCGAGCAACTCGCCGAGGCGCTCGTTGCGGCCTGCGCTGGTGGTAACCCACGCGCGATTAACCCAGGGCGGCTGATGGCGGACGTGCTGATCGTGGCCGCATTCGAGCTCTGCGACCCAATGCAATTCTTCATCTTGATGGTAGCCGACGATGCGCTTCCTCATCTAAGCGATGCTCGCTTCTCTTTTGCTCGTGTACGAGGGTGCTGCGTTGCTACCGCGTCCTGATCGAAAGCGACGTCTCCAGCTCCAGTGCGTTTTCAATTGCGCCACCGGCAGCCGTGTTATCGAAGATGCACCACGCCTGGGTGCTCGGGGGCAAGCGCGACAACGTTTCGGCCCACTGTTGCACACGCTCGATGGGATATCGCGAGAAGTATTTCCGAGGCCAACCATGCAGGCGATAGTAGACCACCGCGTTTGCACCGGTCATTTCCGATCCCATCCAGCCGCCGGGACAATCACCCCCCGGAATATTTGATGGATCTGCAGCAACGCGCCCGATCTGCAGTTTCTCAAGCAGGGTTTGAGCATTAAGTTGGAACCAGCTTGCATTGCGCGGCTCGCAAACGACGGCGCCTGCGAAACCTTCGCGGAGGAGCTGGAAGAAAGTACGCACACTGCGTCCGCGAAATTCAAGCGAAGTTGGAAGCTGGACCAGAAGCGCGCCGAGTTTGCCGCCCAGACCCGCGACTTCCGAAAGAAATCGGGTGAGTGGAATGCGTGTGCGCAGAAGCTCGCTATTGTGTGTGATGGCGCGCGGGAGCTTGACTGAGAATCGGAATGACGGGGACGTCTGGTTTGCCCACTTTTCGTAGACCTGAAACTTGTGACTGCGATAGAAAGACGAATTGATCTCGGCGCATCGCAAAACGCGTGCATAGCGCTCGAGATGCGTCCCATCTCCGGGAAAATCATCCGCGGCTGCGCCCGGGATGGACCATCCTGCAGTGCCAACGTCGATCATCGGTGATCGTGCTATTGCGTGTCAGCCGACTCGCACAAGGCGGCGGGCTTGTAGACGTGCCGTGGACGCGCACCGGGTTGTCACCTTCACTGCTGGACGTCTGAGGCGGCCCACTAGTTCACCGCCGCAGCTAGGACGTGCTCTGCGTACGCGTCAACGATGTCTTTCGCATCTCTCAGTTGAATTGTTGCTCTTGGCGCAGCGTTTGATAGCATCGACTATGTTTCCCCCTGGAGGCCGGCGATCACCTCCTTCGATAGCGGAAGCGGGTCGCCGCCTTGGCGTGTGCGTCGTTGAGCTGTTGTTGCCCTCATTGGGTAAAACAAATCGATGAGGGACGGGGCAGGATCGGTTATAGGGGCAATCGCTGCCGCCGTCCGCCTTCAGCGGCGTGTCGCCACGTAGCTGTAGAAATTCGCGGAGCCGAAATAAACACCTTCGTCGGACTGCTTCATCATCATATCTACCCAATCGCGCGCTTCACGCGCGGTCATCGCGCCCGATTTCGGCAGCACTGTTACGAATGACTGCAGTCCGGGCGCAAAGAAGTCTGCCTTGCCGATGTCGGCGACGACGTGGCTAAACGCGGCTTCGAGAGCCAGACCGGACGCCCGCAGGAGCTTCGGCATCTCACGCATGACTGTCGGATTAGTGGCAACTGCTTGCACAATCGCCTCGGCCACGGCTTTCGCTTTCGCGGGATCATCATCAATACCGTACGTAAATGAAGCAAAGTCGCCGTCGAAGATGCCAACCTTGCCACCGGGCTTCAACAGCCGCGCGATTTCCTTCAGCACCACAGCCGGGTCCTCGACGTGGCTTAGCAACGTGTGCGCGACCACCGCATCGAAGGCCGCGCTCGGGAGATTGAGGCTGTGCGAGTCGCCTGCAATGAACGCGACAGTGCTGCCCAGTCCTTCTTGTTCGGCGAATTTGGCGGCCGCATCGATCAAGTAGGAACTGCGGTCGATACCCGTTATTCGGCCGGTAAACGTTTTTCTATCGGCGATGGCCCGTGCGACGACGCCGGTGCCGCAGCCGAGATCCAGAACGCTGCGTGCCGAGTCGATCGGGATCGCCTCGAGGTACTCGTGCATCATCGCGATGAAGTGCGGGTGCTTTCCCCGAGCCTCCAATCGCGCGATTAGTGCATCCAGCGTGAGGTCGTCCAACTGGTCGGTAATCCGATACACATCGACGGTGCTCATTTGTCGTTCCTGGTTGGATTTCGCTGCGCCGCAATACGCGCGTACAGCTCAATAACGCGATGAAAAACCTCTGGAGGGAACATCGATCGCCGGCATATGCGTGCAAATTGGGAAGCTACGCTGTACACGATTACGCGGGAAGGAGTAAAGTTTCGACGCCGCTTGGCAATAGATTATCGGCAGGCTCTTACTGCGCCAACGTTTTCATTGGGCCGTTCTCGTAGAGGACCCCGTTGGGCGATGTCCACCTTACCCTCGGCGGGCATCGATGGCAGAGCGCAGTGAAGAGATATTCTCGACTCGGAGGAGGTTTAAAGTGAAGCTTAACGTAAACAAGCAGGACAGAAGTTTCGAGGGCGATCCCGACATGCCCCTCATGTGGTATCTGCGTGACGAGCTTGCGCTCACAGGAACCAAGTTTGGCTGTGGCGCGGGGCTGTGCGGTGCCTGTACCGTGCACGTGGACGGTAAAGCGGTCCGCTCCTGCGTTACCGCAATGAAGGATGTCTCCGGTCACAAGGTAACGACGATTGAAGGTCTCTCTCCTGACGGCAACCATCCGGTGCAAAAAGCTTGGCGCGCAGAGAACGTTCCGCAATGCGGGTACTGCCAGGCCGGTCAAATCATGCAGGGCGCTGCGTTGATCAGCGAAAAGAAAAAGCCGACCGACGAAGATATCCTCGCGGCGATGTCCGGGAATATCTGCCGTTGCGGTTGCTATCAGCGCATTTTCGCGGCGATCAAGACCGCCGCCAAGGAGGCCTGATATGAAAATCGACAAGTTCACCACGCAAGCAGTCGTCACCAACGTCAGCCGACGCAATCTTCTCAAAGGTATCGCCGCGACCGGCGGTCTCGTCCTGGCAGCGCAGTTCATTCCGCGCATGGCCATCGCAGCTTACAAAACCGGCGCGGAAGGCATGCCGGGCGGCGTCGTCTGGGATCCGCATGTTTACGTTTCGATCGATCCGAGCGGTAC
>JBDTMS010000067.1:0-10485 GCA_039934195.1 Betaproteobacteria bacterium | reverse complement strand
TGCGCTTGAAGTAGGGCAGCACCTCATTCCACGACCAGCCGCGATTGCCGAGCGAGGCCCAATGGTCGTAATCGCTGCGCTGGCCTCGCATGTAGACCATCGCGTTGATCGACGAGCAGCCGCCCAGCACGCGTCCCCGGGCATAGCCGATCGAGCGTCCGTTCAAGCCTGCGTCGGGTTCGGTTTTGAAGCACCAATCAGTGCGCGGATTACCGATGGTGTAGAGGTAGCCGACCGGAATATTGATCCAGAAATAATTGTCCTTGCCGCCGGCTTCCAACAGCAAAACGCTGACGTCGGGATCGGCCGAGAGGCGGTTCGCCATCACGCACCCGGCGGTGCCGCCGCCGACGATCACGTAGTCATACCGGTCCTGCGGTGGTGCCATCGATTACTCCCAAGGGATCTGCAACGCTCAGGTTCGAGATCTTAACGTCAACGACGTTGGTCTGGTAGCGACCGTGTCGATGCGCCACATGCGTGCCGCCGCTTCGCCGCGCCCTTGTGCTGTCACGCATGCTTGCGCACAGCGGCCCGCTGTGTACTCGGCGCTTTGCTGGGTACTCGTGCTCTGGTGTGTATCGGCGCTCCGCTGCATGCTCGGCCCTTGCGTTAGGTACTCGGCACGCCGATGTGTACTCCCGGCTACGTTGTAGACTATTCGTTTTCGTCATCGAGATTGCAATCGTGGAACTGTCCTCGCTCGCTGCGCGACTGCAGCAGTGCGCCGTCATCCCAGTGTTGCGCTTAGCCACTCGCGCGGCCACAGAATATGCGATCGACTGTCTGATCGAAGCCGGATTTCAAACGGTCGAGATCACACTGACGACGCCGGATGCGATTGCGCTGATCGAAAAGTTGCGCGGCCGCGATCTAAATGGTGTTTTACTCGGCGCCGGCACCGTCCTCGATCTCGACGCTGCACGGCGCTGTCTCGATGCGGGAGCCGATTATCTGGTTTCGCCCGCACTCGTTGCGGGGCTCGCGCAGGTTGCGCGCGACGCCGGCCGCGCCGCGCTCGTCGGTGCTTTCACGCCGGGCGAAGTTCTGAGCGCGTGGCATGACGGCGCCGAGGTCGTAAAGATATTTCCGGCGGCCACCGGCGGTCCGGCGCACCTCCAGGCATTGCACGCCGTGTATCCGGAGATTCCCCTGTGTCCTACCGGCGGCGTCTCGCACACCAACATGCTCGATTATTTCAAGGCCGGCGCGTCCATGGTTGGCGTCGGCAACAATATTGTCGATCAAACCGCGCTCGCAGCGGGCGACCGGGCCGGTGTGATTCGTCACGCGCGCGCTTACCTCGATCTCGCGCGCACGCTGGCGTAATCGCAATGGCGCAAATGGTAATCGCCAAGCCGCTCGACATCGTCTCGCTCGGCGAACCAATGTACGAGTTCTCGCAGATTCCCGGCGAGGGCAATCGCTATCTGCAGGGATTCGGCGGCGACACGATGAATGCGTCGATCGCCGCGGCGCGCCAAGGCGCGAAGGTGGCCTACGTCACGCGGCTCGGCGACGATGAGTTCGGCAAACAATTTCTCGAGCTCTGGCGCACCGAAGGCATCGACGTCTCCGGCGTCGCCATCGACGACACGGCGCCCACGGCGGTGTACTTCATCCACCATGGACTGGAAGGACACGTGTTCAGTTATCTGCGCAGCGGCTCGGCTGCAAGCCGGATGCGACCGGAGCAATTGCCGCTCGCAGTAATCGGCAGCGGGCGCTTCTTTCATACCTCGGCGATCTCGCAGGCGATCTCGGCCTCGGCGTGCGATACCGTGTTCGCCGCGATCGAGCATGCTAAGTCCGCGGGCGCGCTGTTCGCCTACGATCCCAACCTGCGCTTGCGGCTATGGTCGCTGGCGCGCGCGAAAGCGGTAATCACCGCAACCATCGCCTTGTGCGATTATTTCTTGCCGAGCCTCGATGACGTGCGTGCGGTTTCGGGCTTGCAGGGGCCGGACGAGATTGTCGATTGGGCCCACCGGCTCGGTCCGAAGCATCTGGTTCTGAAACTCGGTGCGGGCGGCATCCTGGCGAGCGACGGCGAACGTCGCGAGCATTTCGCGGCTCACAAGGTAAATGCGCTCGATGCGACCGGTGCCGGCGATTGCTTTGCCGGATCGTTTCTAACACGACTCGCGCTGGGCGATGATTTCTGGCAGGCCGCGCGCTACGCCAACGCTGCCGCCGCGCTGACGACGACCGGGTTCGGCGCGGTCGCACCGCTGCCGCGACCGCAAGCCGTGCATGCACTGCTGCGAGATGGATGATTTGCTGTAGCCGGCGGCGTCCATGCGTTCACGCGCCCGCCCGGCGCAACTTCCCGGCGCAACGTTATAGCGCCAGCGGCGACCCGTAACCGGTCAACTCGAGATAGCCCAGTCCGGCGACAATGCCACCTCGTCTCACGCGCACCGCACCTTCCCAATAGATGGCGTTTGTGCTGCCCCGCGAGTCGAGCTCCTGATCGTCCATCAGAGGCTCCAACTCGAGCGCCATGTCCCCCGCGTGCACATGCATCGCAACCGGATAGTCGATCTGTGTGCGGGGCGAGGTCCAGCGCCGGACCGGGGAAAACCGGATTTGACCGGGCGTGTACGTCGTTACACGTCCACTGGTATCTCGGTACGTACCGCCCGCCCAGTAGTCCTCCCCGCGTTTCCCACGGATTCGAAACGCCATCAGCGCGCCGCCGTCGTGAAAGTTGATGCCGATCCAGTCCCACCCGCGTGCCGCTGCCGCCAAATACTGGCTCGACCATTCGTGGTCCAGCCACGCGGTGCCGGTGACGTGCCGAAGACCGTCGGCCATGGCGATGGTGCCGCTGACCACAAGATGCGGCTCGCTGTAATAGTGGCTCGCCTGGCTACGACCCGGGCCTTTCCGGCTGAAGCCGCGGACGCCTTCGAGAAGCAGCGGCTGCGACGGCTCGAATTGGAGATCCATCGCGTAGTCGCGCGCCGGGATGCGGCACACATAACCCGCAACGGTGCGCGCCAACGACCAATCTTCGATCCAGACGTGTGTCGTCGTTTCGGCTGCACCTGCGAGACCGAGGCCGGCGCGCCCGGCGCGCTGATCGTGGCGCAGAACGCCGGCTTTCGGGTCGGAGATCGCACTGTGCGCGAAGATCAGCTGCCGGGGCGCAAGCGCGCTCGGATTATCTTCCTGGACGGCGGGGCGGCTACGAAAGAACGTAATCTGCAACCCGTAGTCTTGTCCTAACTGATCTTTCCACCAGCCGGTGATGTACCACCACTCAGTTCGGAACGCCGGATGGCTGCCGAGATCGCGCGGAAACGCCAAATTGGTGGATTCGCTGGGATCGGGATATGCCGCGATTACCCCGCGAAATAAGGTGAATAGGGGAATCGACGCCAACATTTGCCGCCTTCGACGATTCAGGCCTACTTCCATTAATGTAAATTTATCAAAATGCTGCGTGTGCGTTACGATTAATTTTTAGGCATCGTCGGTTTTGCCTGACGTCGCTTACAGCGAACAAAGACTGTGTCGGTTCTTAGAGACATTATCCTTTTAAAATAAAGAGATGGCGTTTTTCGTTTAATAGGTTTAACCTTCGCGTCAACAGCTCGGGGGATAGCCTGCGATTCCATATCGTCCATGAGATTGTGGACGAATCGTGAGTCGCAATGAACTGTTTTTCGTAACCGTGTGGAGAAAAAAATGAAGCGTCTGCTAGTAGCTGCAATGTTGGCGATGGGAATCGGCAATGCCGGGGCTTCGATTATCGTGAGCCTGGGCGGGGTCGTACCGGATATTCAGCCGGGCATCTGGGACTGGACGTATAACGCAGTGCTCCAGCCCGATCAGAATATGCGCGCCGATGCGGTATCCGGCGATTTCTTCACCATCTATGACGTGCCGGGTTTGGTGAGCTCCGCATTCGGGGGAGACCTGAATGCCGCCGTCGCAGGGCGTACGTTTACGAAAACCGAGCAGTTGCTCGGCGTAGATCCGCTCGGAACCGGTATTCCGGACGATCCGACGATTCCCAACATCACGGTTCGCCTGACCGGCGGTGGGGACATCGTCCCGGTTGCTGGATCGGGCCCCATCCAGCTCGGTTCGCTGATCATCCACAGCAACAGCAACCTGCCGGCGCCGACAGAAGCTAATTACGGCGCGTTTGCTCAGCAGAAGTCCAACTTGGGAGACACCGCGAATATCGGTTCAGTGTTGGTTCCCGCGGCGGCTGTTCCGGAACCCGGCAGCGTAACGCTGATGTTGGTTGGTTTGGTCGCCCTCGGGGCAGCCGCCTTCCGGCGCAGACAAGCCGACTAATTACGCTAACTTCCCGACCTTCAGTCAATTGCAAACGGGCGTAGATTCTCAAGGAATTTGCGCCCGTTCGTTGTTGAACTAGGCGGGATAAGTGGAAGAAGGACCCAGCTTGCACGCTGCAGCTCCTTCTTGGACAAGCGGCGATGTGGTCCTGTATTGCACGCTGCCGGCGAGACTACGATCGCCTCTCGCAAAATGTTAAGGAATGTTACCGACCTGCCGAAGAAAGTAATCGGGGTCGGATGCTCGGCCGGAAGAATTCTTAAAAGCAGTTGGCCGCTGCACTCAAGTTTTTAAACTCAGGTTAGGAGATGAAAATGCTGAAGCGCTTAACACTAATCGGGCTGCTGCTGGGTGCCACCGGTGCCCAGGCTAATATTCTCGTGTCCCTCGCCCACGAGCCAACCCTCAATCTCAGTGGCACGTACGACTATGTCTACGACTTGAAACTGCAGCCGTCCGCCTTGGCGCAGCCCGGCAGCTTCGTCACACTGTACGATTTCGCAGGTTTGGGTGCTGTCAGCGATGCAAGCTTCGCAGCCATCGATCTACCGGGCGACCAAACCTGGTCGGTAATGACCTCTCTTACAGGCGTTACGCCTACATTTATTAAACCCCGCACCGGCGACAGCCCGTTCCTGAAGAACGTGACCGTCGCGCTGCTCAGCGGCGACAACATCGTTCCGGACTCGAGCAAAGGCTCCGTTCTACTAGGTCAGCTGACCTTGACCAGTTTGTACGGCGATTCGATCCCCAAGGGCGGGAGCTACGCATCGAATACCCTGCGGCAAGGACCGGGGGGTACAGCACTTAGCTTTACCGGGCTCGATACCACGCCGGTTCCCGAGCCGGGCACCGTCGGTCTGCTGAGCTTCGGTCTACTCGGCGTCGCCGCCGTTGCGATGCGCCGTCGCAGCAAGAGCTAGATCGCGTCGAATACTGTCCGCCTTTCGCGATTTGCCGACTGGCGCCGCAGGCAGGAACTAAAAGCGACGGATAGTGGCTAGCGAGGCAAGGAGAAATTTCCTTGCCTCTTTCTTTTGGATCTCTGATGCGCGCTCCCTCGAATTTTCCAGTCCGGTTACACGAAATTGCAACGATCTTGCAAGTCTTCGTTTACGACTTAGACTTCTGTTGAAATCGAGGATGAACAGGAGATCACGATGAAGCTTCTTCATGCGCTGACGTTAGCCGGCTTCGTGGCGGTGACAACATTCTGTTTGTGCACCTACCCATCGATGGCGGCAGAACAAGTGTATTCGTTCGTCGATGACAACGGCACGACACACTTTTCCAACGTGCCGGCCGATGCGCGGTACCGCAAGATGTCGGAGCAGCCGAGCGCCTCCCAGCAGCCGGAGATGTCGCCATTGCCACCGGACGATCGCGCGCAAACCGATCAAGACGAGCGTCCGCAGATCGCGCCAGACCGCGGCCCGCCCACCCCCGCCGAAGAATTAGACAACGCCCGCGTCGATCGCTGAACGCTGCGGCTCGCGTTACTTGACCGGTGGCGCACAGGCCGTGAAAATGTATCGATTAATTTTCCTGGCGCCGTTCTCGCGCTTGAGCAGAAAGAATTCGCTGCTTGCCACGTCGCCTCCACCCCACTTGCGATGACAGTGAACTTGCCGGAGGAGTGGGTCCGAACCCAGGCGGTATCGCCGATGATCTCTGCCTCGTGAACGATGAATGCCCATCGAGGGTGAGCGTCGCAAAAACCCATTCGTAGGCTCTATCCACCGCTTCTCGACCGACCGCCGGCGGCGCGTATTCCGGGATGAACACCGGAGCTGCACTGTAGAGCTCTAGAATGCGGTCGACACTCTTATTCTTTAGCCTTTCCTGGTATCCGTTCGGCAGCGCCTCGAATTGCGCTCTCGCACTCGCAGATGCCTGCGTGTTCGCCACGGCGAGTGTTTCCGCCGCCGCGGTGTCGTTGGTATTCGCAGGGCGTGCTGAGGAACAAACGATCGCCAGCAAAATGGCGACAAAGCTGGCGCGTTTGATCATGAGTCGTCCTCGTCCGCTAATTTTGCGAGAAATCGATATCCCGCGGATCACCGATCACCGATTTCGGATCACCGCTCTGCATCGCCGGTCACCGCCTTTTGCGGTAGCCTTGCGCGACCCAAATCCAGGAGCCCGCCATGTCCCCGGCTCGGCTTAATGTAATCGCCCGGCCCATTGTGATCGCGCATCGCGGCGCCAGCGGTTATGCGCCCGAGCATACCCTCGCTGCGTATTTCATCGCGATTCAACAGGGCGCCGATTACATCGAGCCGGATCTCGTCATGACGCGCGATGCCGTGCTCGTCGCCCGACACGAGAACGAAATCTCCAGTACCACCGACGTCGCCGCACACCCGGAGTTCGCGGCGCGCCGCGCAACCAAGGTCGTCGACGGCAGCCCAACCACCGGCTGGTTTACCGAGGACTTCACGCTCAGCGAGCTCAAAACGTTGCGGGCAAAGGAGCGGCTGCCGGAGCTCCGGCCTGCCAATACCCGCCTCGACGGCATGTTCGACGTGCCCACGTTCGCTGAAATTCTCGCGCTTCTTGCGGTAGCAAACGCGCTGCGCGCGGGAGCCGCACTACAAGCCGGCAAGCCTCGACCGATGGCGATCGGCGTGTATCCCGAAACCAAGCATCCTAGCTACTTCAGCGCGCTCGGCCTCGCCATGGAAGCGCCGGTGGTGAGTGCACTGCACGCGCACGGATATCAGGACAAACACGCGCCGGTCTTTATCCAATCCTTCGAAGTAGCGAATCTGCAGCAACTGCGCAGCATGACTTCGCTGCGGCTCGTGCAGCTCGTCGAATCGCAAGGACAGCCATACGACTTCGTGACAACAAACGATGCTCGCAGCTATGCCCAGATGATGAAGGAGGCCGGGCTGGCTGAGATCGCCCGCTATGCCGATGCGATCGGCGTGAACAAGGATCTCGTCATTGCCCGCACACCGAATGGCTCGCTTGCATCGCCGACCACGCTGGTGAGCCATGCACATGCTGCCGGGCTGGCGGTGCACGTGTGGACGCTGCGCGGTGAAAACCATTTCCTGCCGCTGGAATATCGCTCAGGACCGGAGGCCGCACAACTCGGCGACTTGCAAGGCGAAGTGACTGCGTTTCTCGCGGCCGGTGTCGATGGATTCTTTACCGACCACGCCTATCTCGGCGTTCGCGCGCGCGACGCGTTCTGGCTCGGCCGAAACATCACTGAGCCGTGAGTGCGCTGCGCCACGCGTTCTACAAACCACGCGTTCTACAAACAGCGTTCCAGGTTTTACCAAGTCTGCGATCGGATTGCGCGCTAATCTATTGACCTGCGCGCACATCGATTGTGGCATAAGCGTTGCACGCGACTACATCCGCACTTCAACCAAGGAGGACATCGTATGAACACGCGATCGGTTCTAGCCTTAATCGCAGCCACCTGCCTCGCCGCAAGCTTGCAATGCGCAGTAGCCGGCGATGAAGATGACGCCCAAGCTGCGGCTCTGCAGAAGTCGGGCGAGATCATATCGAAGGATGACCTCCTGCAAAAAGTCCGCACTGAACATCCCGGACGCATCCTCGAGACCGAGCTGAAGAAAAAAGGCGGTCAATATATTTATGAGGTCGACGTCGTCGGCGACGATGGCAAGAAGAAAGAATTCAGCTACGACGCCAAGACCGGCAAGTTTCTCAGCGCGGAGACCGATGACGATGATGATGACGACGATTGAAGTCGTCCGAGACGGTCGATCGGCTAACCGCGCAATGGGCGAAGCTCTGATCTAGCCGTATCTCACGGCCGGATTAGACCTTCCATATCACCAGTCCTCTCGTACCGCGCGGACCGAGTCGGTGCGCATCGCCTGACGCGCGCTAACAGCCGCCGACAGCGTCGCCAATGCCAGCATGCCTATCGCAAAAATCCCCAGCCCGAGCCACGGAATGTGGATTTCCATGCTCCAGTGAAACGATTGCCGGTTGACCACTTCGATCAGCACCAGGCTTACGGTCCAGCCGAGCCCTAATCCCACCACTAGTCCGACTGCGCTGGAGAACAAACCTTCCAGCGCCAGCATCGTCGCCAACTGCCGCCGGGTCATACCGATGTGGCGCAGCATGCCGAACTCGCGTCGGCGCGCCAACACCTGACTCGCGAGGCTGCTGGTCAACCCGAACAATCCGATGATGATGGCGCAAGCCTCCAGCGCATACGTGACCGCGAACGTACGATCGAAGATGGTGAGCGAGCGCCGGCGAATCTCGCCCGGTTCGCTAAGCTCGAGCCGGTCGGCATTGGCCACTGCGCGCAACAACGCCGCGCGCACTTCGTGCGCTGTCGTACCGGGCGAGAGCCAGAGCGCCGCGTCGCTCACCAGCCGATCGCCGGTGAGCTGAACATACGCAGCGCGCTCGATCAGCAGCGAACCGTTTTGCCGCGCATAGTCGCGCCATATCCCCGCAACCGTGAACGGTACCGCGCGCCCTACCAGGGGAATCAGCAAACGCGCACCCGGGCGCACAGCGTACAGATCGGCCAGCGGTTCGCTGACCCACACCGCCGGCGGATCATCCGGGCCCGGCCGAACAACATTCGAGATCAACGGCAACACGCTCTGCGCCCGCGCCGGTGTCAGATCGCGCGCGAGCAATGTTACGCGTGGCCGCGCAGGATCGAGCACGATCTGCTGCGAGCGCAGCCACTCCACGCGTTGAATGCCCGACACCGCTGCGATAGCGCGCTGCACGTTCAGATCGATGAAGCCGGTGTCGGACGGCGAGCCGGTACGCACGTACAGATCGGCCGGCAGCATGCGCTCGAGCCACTGATCCAGAGAATCTCGAAATGACGCGACCATGATCGCCATAGCAGTGGCGAGACTGACTGCGGCAACGATGGCAGCCAATCCGATGCCCGCTTGCGCGGTGGTGCCGCGCAGATGCGCGATCGCAAGCGTGCCCGCGGGACGACCGATCAGCGGCACGCGACTGAATACAGCTGCGGTCAGCCAAGGCATGAGCAAGATAGTGCCGAACAGCAGCAGCGCGATCGCGACATACCCCGCGATCGGCAATCCGCCCATTGGCGGCAGCAGCAGCAATAGCCCACCAAGTGCAGCCAGCGCGAGTCCCCGATACGGGCGCTGCAGCCGCCGATAGCCAAGCTGCTCGTCGCCGGCTTTGAGGGCTTGCGCAGGATGCGCGCGCGCTGCTTCCAGCGCCGGCAGGATGCCGCCCGCGAGCGACGCGACGATGCCGGCGAGAAAATAGACCAGGACCGCGCTCCATTCGAGCTGCAATTGCGGCGCAACGCCGGCGAAGAATCCCGCACCGAGATCGGCACCGACCGACCCTGCCACTGCGCTCGCTAACGCATAACCCGTGAGCAGGCCGAGGCCGGCTCCCACGCCACCGATCAGCATGCTTTCCGCGGCAAGTAGCCGCACGATTTCGCCGCGCGTCATGCCCAGCACACGCAACAACGCCAACTCGGCGCGCCGCCGTACGACCGCGAGCGCCTGCGTCGAGAGCACGAGCAATCCGCCGGTGAACAATGCGACCAGCGCGAGCACGTTCAAATTGACTCGGTACGCACGCGACATCCGCAAATTCGATTGCACCGCAGACTGCGGCGATTCGACGTACACACCGGCCGGCAACTCATTTTGCAAGCGTGCTTGAAACGCATTGGCATCGACCCCGGGACGCAGCCGCAAGTCGATGCGCGTTACCGCTCCAGGGCGAAGCAGCCGCCATTGCGCCGCTGCGATATCCATCACCGCGAGACGTTGACCGACCGCGCTTGCAGACAGCAATCCAGCCACGCGAAACTCGATCGCCTGCAGCCCAATCTGAATGCGCAGCTTGTCGCCAGGCTTCAATGCCAGCCAGTTCGCCGCAGCCGCTGACAAGAACACCGTATCGGCGCGCAATGAATCGAGCGGCTCGCCGTTGCCGACGAGCGCGGGCTGCACGCGGCCGGCACGAAACACGTCGATCCCGAGCACATGAAGCGAATCGGTTTGTCCTTCGACGTGCGCGTCGACTTCGACGATGGGACTCGCGACAGCGATCTCCTGCATCTGCGCGATTCTGGCGTACAACGCTTCGTCGAATCCGCTACGCGGACCGCGCACCGTGAGGTCTGCTTCGCCGCTCAGCACCTGCAATGCCGAG
>JBDTMS010000066.1:0-10498 GCA_039934195.1 Betaproteobacteria bacterium | reverse complement strand
TCGCCGGCGCTGCGGTCATCGTCGATTGCATGACGGACAACAAGACGCGCACGGTCGCCGATGTTCGCCACGCGTTCGTCAAGCATGGCGGCAACCTCGGCACCGATGGCTCGGTCGCTTTCCTGTTCAAGCATTGCGGCCAGCTCGTGTTTGCGCCGGGCACGAATGAAGACAAGGTAATGGAAGCGGCGATCGATGCCGGCGCCGAAGACGTCATCACCAATGACGATGGCAGTATCGAAGTCATCACGTCGCCGCACGATTTCGCGGCCGTCAAACAAGCGCTCGAGAAGGCGGGGCTGAAGTCGGAGCTGTCCGACATCACGATGAAGCCCAATAATGAGAGCATTCTCGCGGGCGATGACGCGGCAAAAATGCAGCGCTTGATCGATGCGCTCGAAGTGCTGGACGACGTGCAGTACGTCTACACCACGGCTGTAATTGAATGATCGGCCGCTGCAAGCGAATTGCCAGCAGATGCAAGCGAATGAGAGGTGGCTGTAGTCGAATGATCGGCGCGCCGTCGCCAGCCACGTTGCGCGGGCGACCCGCGAGGTGACCAGCGCTGGGCGCTCAATGACGATTGCGCGCCGCGCAGCTCGCGCCGATGTCATCGCAGTTCAAGCGAACACTTGAGCGTGATCCGCATTCTCGGAATCGACCCCGGTTTGCGGGTAACCGGCTTCGG
Source organism: Betaproteobacteria bacterium (assembly GCA_039934195.1). GTDB lineage: Bacteria > Pseudomonadota > Gammaproteobacteria > Burkholderiales > SHXO01 > SHXO01. The sequence continues at coordinate 9,810 of JBDTMS010000066.1, read as the reverse complement.
TATGATCGAGCGTTCAGGTCAGAAGCTCGTCTACATCACCAGCGGCATTATTCGCACACCGTCGAAGGGCGAGCTGCCCGAGCGGCTCAAGGCGATTCTGGAAAACTTGGCGGAAGTGATTCTCGAACATCGCCCCGAGCAGGTGGCGGTCGAGAAGGTGTTCGTCAACGTCAACCCGCAATCGACGCTGCTGCTCGGTCAAGCGCGCGGTGCCGCCATCTGCGCTGCGGTGTCGCGCGGATTGCCCGTATCGGAGTACACGGCGCTGCAAGTCAAACAGGCCGTCGTCGGCAATGGGCACGCAGCCAAACAGCAAGTACAGGACATGGTGCGTCGATTGTTGGGCTTGCCCGGCGATCCGAGCGCCGATGCTGCCGATGCGCTGGCGTGCGCAATCTGCCATGCCAACGGCGGCCAAGGATTGGGCAAACTCGCGACCGCTGGCTATCGCATGCGTAACGGACGGCTGGTGTGATCGGTCGCCTGTCCGGAATCATCCTCGAGAAACGTCCGCCGCTGGTGCTGGTCGATGTGCAAGGCGTCGCCTACGAAGTCGACGTGCCGATGAGCACGTTCTATCAATTGCCCGCCACCGGCGCGAAAGTGATGCTGCACACCCATCTGCTCGTGCGCGAGGATGCTCATCTGTTGTACGGCTTCGGCAGCGAGACCGAACGCCAGGCTTTTCGGCAGCTCTTGAAGATTACCGGCGTCGGCGCGCGGACAGCGCTGTCCGTGCTCTCAGGCATGACTGTGGAAGAGTTGCATCATGCGGTGGCGCGCGACGACAGCGCTCGTCTAACCAAGATTCCGGGTATCGGACGCAAGACGGCCGAGCGCCTGGTCCTCGAACTGCGCGACAAACTCGACGCCGTGGCAGCCGGCGCGCCGGCAGGCTCACTGCCGGTCGGTCGCGGTGACGCGCTCAATGCGCTGATTGCTCTGGGCTACAACGAGAAGGAAGCGAAAACCGCGTTGACCCGCCTCGATCCGGGTCTGACCATTCCCGACCAGATTCGGCAAGCGCTCAAGTTGCTGTCGAAAGTCGGCTAGGAACGCAGCGTCGAAACCTCGACCGCAACCGCTTAGCTCGGGCCGCCGCTGCGCTTCGGGGGTGGCTCGGGATGCTATGATTCGGCAGTTTTCGTAAAGGCAATCGCGCGCGTACTTCGTATCGAGGCTGAATCGGTGCATCTTGCGCGCAAGCACCGCACGCGGGTCGCCCGCAAAGAAATGATGAATTCAGACACCGCCGTCAACTCAACCCCGCAGGCTGCTCGTGCACAGCGCGCTCACGTTCTCCGGCAAGATGGTGTACGAAGTGCCGGGGCTGGAGGCGCATCGCGATCGCTTGCAGGCGTTGTACAACGAAGAAGATCAGGAGATGCGGTTCAACATCGACGACAGTCCGGAAGGCGTGCGTTTTGCGATGTCGCCGACAAGCAAGCGCTATCTCGTGAATGCAATGCTCGACGTCAGCGGCATGATCAGCCGGCGGCTGAGTCAAACGGCGGCCGCTTCGCCGCCGACGGTGAAAGGGTTCGCCGGCGAAGCGCAGCCTGCGGTGCAAGCGTATCAGCGCGAGCGCCGCGAAGGTTGACGAGACGAGCACCAGCGGCGCGATGATCGAAACCGACCGCCTGATCGCTCCCGCCGCGTCGCCGCAGGATGAGGCCATCGAGCGCGCGCTGCGGCCCAAGCAGTTGCAGGAATACATCGGCCAGGAAAAAATCCGCGCGCAACTCAGCGTGTTCATCGAGGCCGCGCGCCACCGCGCCGAATCGCTCGATCATGTCTTGCTATTCGGTCCGCCGGGTCTAGGCAAAACGACGTTGGCGCATATCATCGCTAAAGAGATGGGCGTCAATCTGCGCCAGACATCGGGCCCTGTGCTCGAGCGTCCGGGCGACCTCGCGGCGCTGCTCACCAATCTCGAACCCAACGACGTTCTGTTCATCGACGAGATTCATCGGCTGTCCCCGATCGTCGAGGAAATTCTCTACCCCGCCCTGGAAGACTTTCAGATCGACATCATGATCGGCGAAGGGCCGGCGGCGCGCTCCGTGAAGCTCGACCTGCCGCCGTTTACGCTGGTCGGCGCGACCACGCGAGCCGGCATGCTCACCAATCCGCTGCGCGATCGCTTCGGCATCGTCGCCCGCCTCGAGTTCTACTCGCCCGAAGAGCTGACATTGATCGTCGATCGCTCGGCACGTCTGCTCAACGTCCGCACGTCGCACGAAGGCGCCGGTGAAATCGCATGCCGCTCGCGCGGTACGCCACGCATTGCGAATCGATTGCTGCGCCGTGTACGTGACTACGCCGAGGTCAACGCGTTGCGCCGGGGCACGCCGAAAACCGAGGCTGTCGTCACACGTGACGTCGCCGATCAGGCATTGAAGATGATGGACGTCGACGGCATGGGCTTCGACGTGATGGATCGCAAGCTGCTGCTCGCCGTCCTGGAAAAATTCAACGGCGGCCCGGTGGGTTTAGATAATCTGGCCGCGGCCATCGGCGAGGAGCGGGACACCATCGAAGATGTACTCGAGCCGTTTTTGATCCAGCAGGGGTTTCTCCAACGCACGCCGCGCGGGCGCATCGCGACGCTAGCGGCGTACCGCCATTTCGGCATTGCGACTCCGACTCCGGGCGGTACCAGCGAATTGTGGGATGCCTCGCCCGGCTCGTAGCGCTTCTCGATCTGCGCGCGGCGGTCCATCCGCGGCGGAGGATCGAGTTGCGTACAGCGCCAAACTGCGCGTCTACTATCAGGACACCGATGCCGGTGGCGTTATGTTCCATGCGCGCTACCTCAACTTCTTCGAGCGCGCGCGCACCGATTGGCTGCGTCACATCGGGTTCAGCGTAAGTGACATGGCCGATCGCGATGGCCTGTTGTTCATCGTTCGCGAAGTCCAGGTGAGCTATATGCGCCCGGCGGTATTAGAAGATTTATTGACGGTAACGGTCGGCCTGGCGCATATGGGCGGCGCGCATTTCCTGCTAGTCCAGCAAGCGTTGCGCGGCGATGAACGTCTAGCGCGCGCATCGATCGATCTGGCCTGTATCACAGCCAAACAATTCAGACCCGCTCGCGTGCCCGACGCGTTGCGCAATGCGCTCGAAACAAGCATGAGCGCGGAAGTAACCCAAAAGGAGGAGGCGTGAACGTCACGCAAGACCTGTCCCTGGTTTCATTGATTTCTAACGCCAGCTTTTTGGTCAAGCTGGTGATCGCTTTGCTGCTGCTGATGTCGCTGGCCTCATGGTGGTTTATCTTTCGCAAAGCTTTCGTAATTCGCGCTTCGCGGCGCAAAGCCGAGGATTTCGAGCGCACGTTCTGGAGCGGCTCCGATCTCAACTCGCTGTTCCAGGCCATCGTCAGCTCGCGCCGGCCGGCGGGCAGCATGGAGCGGATCTTCGAGGCAGGGTTTCGCGAGTTCGTGAAGCTGCGCAAACAAACTACGCTCGCGGTTGCCTCGGTGATGGACGGAACTCGGCGTGCTATGCGCGCATCTTATCAACGCGAGCTGGATTATCTCGACGCGCACATGGCGTTTCTCGCAACCGTCGGTTCGGTCAGTCCGTACATCGGATTGCTAGGCACGGTGTGGGGAATCATGAATGCGTTTCGCGGCTTGGCGAATGTGCATCAAGCAACGATAGCGCTGGTGGCGCCCGGTATAGCAGAAGCGCTGATCGCCACCGCGATCGGCTTGTTCGCCGCCATTCCCGCAGTGGTCGCGTTCAACTACTACGCGCGCGAAATCGATTCGTTGTCGACCCGTTTCGAAACGTTCATGGAGGAATTCTCAAATATTCTGCAACGTCAGGGCGGCGGTATGCCGAATTGATAGCGGCGCGAGCTAAACTGCCAAACACGGACAAAACGCTGCGCTCGATCGCCGCGTGTGCCAGTGCAATCTCCGGCGAGTCGCGTTGTAGCGATCCGCCGACACAGTGAAGCTTCGCTATGGCTGAATACGCGCGTCGAAAAAATCACCGCCTGATGAGTCAGATCAACGTCGTGCCGTACATCGACGTGATGCTGGTGCTGCTGGTGATTTTCATGGTTACCGCGCCGCTGATCACGACTACTGTTATCGATTTGCCGTCGATCAGCCGCAACAGCTCGCCGCCGGTTGCGCCGATCGAGCTGACGATCAAGAGCAAAGACAACATCGTGATGCGCGATCTCGATCGCGAACCCACCGAGCGGCGGATCACCCGAGATGAGTTGGTGAAAACGCTGCGCGCGAAACAGAAAGAGAAACCCGACCAGCCGGTGGTCATCGCTGCCGACAAGACCATTGCCTACGGCGAAGTGATCGAGGTGATGGACCTCCTGCAAAGAAACCAGATCAAAAAGGTCGGCCTGCTGGCAAAACCAAATCCATGAGCAGACAACCGGAGCCGGGACGCTTTGCCTCCGGTGTCCTGGCTCTAGCAGTTCACATCTTGTTCATCGCACTGCTCGTGTTCGGCATCAGTTGGCAACAGCGTGTGCCGGAGCCGGTAACCGCGGAAATATGGCGCGAGATGCCGCCGCCGAAACAGGAAACGATCGAGCGGCCGCCGCCGGAACCGGTGCAACCGGAACCTCTGCCGCCTCCGCCTGCTCCAAAGCCGGAAGCGCCGCCCCCGCGAGTCGAACCGCCGCCGGAGCCACCGACGCCGAAGGTGGTGGAACCACCGCCCGAGCCGCCCAAGCCGAAAGCCGAGGTGCCGCCTGAGCCCGCCGAGCCCAGCCGAGCTGAGATCGAGCTGAAGGAGAAAAAGCGCCTGCTGAAAGAGAAGAAGCTGGCCGAAGCCGAGAAGCGAGGGCAGGACAAGCGCGAAGCGAAAGAGCGCAAAAAAGAAGAGGCACGCCAGAAAGAGGAAGCGCACAAACAGGAAGACGCGCGTAAGAAAGAAGAGAAACAGCAAAAGGCTGAGCAGAAGAAACAAGAAGAGATGGCGAAGCGCGAAGAGCAGAAACGCGTGGAGGAAGCCCGCCATGAAGAAGATCGTCGGTTGGAGAAGGAAGCCGAGGCACGGCGCGCGGCCATCCTCGAGGAGCAGCAGAAGCTTGCGCAGGTCGCACGCCAGAAAGCCGAGGAGGATGCGCGCAAGCGCGCAGAGGTCGAGGCCGCTAACGCCAAGCAGCGCGCGCTCAACCAGTACATCGATCGGATCAAGCTCAAGGTGCGCGGCCGTGTCATCGTGCCGCCGGGCATGACGGGAAATCCGAAGGCGGTCTATAGCGTCACGTTGTTGCCCGGTGGGGAAGTGCTCGACGTCAAGCTGGTTAAATCGAGCGGCGTCGAAGCCTACGACTTAGCGGTCGAGCGTGCGATTCGCGCGGCCGATCCATTGCCGGTGCCGAGCGACCCGGACATGTTCCAGCAACTACGTGAAGCGAAATATGAGTTCAGGCCATTGGAGTAACCAGTCGTGTATATAATTTCGCCCACATGAAAATAGCTCGTCGCACTTATTCGTCTTATCTCGCCATTTCGTATGGAAGCGTAGTCCGCAGTTTGTTGTCGTTGCGGTTGCCGCTGGCTCTGCTGCTTTGTCTCAGTGGAGCGACGGCGAGAGCGCAACTCACCATCGAGATCATCGGCGGCGGGTCCGACCAGATTCCGATAACGGTGGTCCCGCTCGGTGCCGAAGACAAGTTTCAGCAACGGATCAGCGAAATCGTCGGCGCGGATCTGGCGCGGAGCGGCCGCTTCCGCGTTCAGGATGTCGGCAGCGTGCGTCCGTTGCCGACTGAGCCGGGTGAGGTCAATTACCGTTTCTGGAAAAATCGCGGCGGCCAGAATCTGGTGATCGGCAAAGTCGTGCCGCGCTCGGACGGCAAGGTCGAAGTGCGGTTTCGTATGCTCGACACTGCGAAGGAAACGCAAGTCATCGGCTACGCCTATGTGGTGACGGTCGCGCAGTTGCGCGGAATCGCGCACAAGATTGCCGACATCATCTACGAGAAGCTCACCGGTGAGCCGGGCGTATTTAGCACGCGCATCGCGTACGTCGCGAAGTTTCCGCAGCGCTTCGAATTGCACGTTGCCGACGCCGATGGCGTCAATTCGCAGTTCATCCTCGCTCACAAAGAGCCGATCATCTCGCCGGCTTGGTCGCCCGACGGAACGCGCATTGCATACGTTTCGTTCGAGCAGCGCCGCTCGATGGTGTTCGTGCATAACCTGATCAATGGCTCGCGCCGCGTCCTGGCGGCGTTCGAAGGCATCAACAGCGCGCCGGCCTGGTCGCCCGATGGCAAGCATCTCGCGCTTACGCTGTCCAAGGATGGACCTTCGCAGATCTACATGATCAACAGCGACGGTACCGGGGTGACCCGCCTGACGAACAACAACGCGATCGACACCGAGCCGAGCTTCTCGCCCGACGGCAAACATCTGCTGTTCACCTCCGATCGCGGCGGCAGCCCGCAGATCTACCGGATGACTTCGACCGGAGAGAATGTCGAGCGGATGACGTACGAAGGCAGCTACAACGTGACGCCGCAATACAACCCGGATGGCAAATCGTTCGCGTACGTGCAACGCGGTCAGGGACGCTACAGTCTCGCGATCATGGAGCTGGGTACGCGGCAGACCCAGATCCTCACCGACAGCACACTTGATGCATCACCTACGTTTGCACCCAATGGGCGCTTGATTCTATACGCGTCTATCGTAGGGGGGCGTGGTATATTAGCCGCCGTTTCGAGCGACGGAAGAATCAAGCAAAAGATCACGTCCTCAGCGCAGGATGTGCGCGAACCGGCGTGGGGTCCGCTTGCAGTCATTCGCTGAACTGGAGAGCCATACATGAAACAGGTTTTAATCGCGGTATGCGTCGCCTTGCTGGTCACTGGTTGCGGTAACCGAGGCGGCACGCAGCAGCCCAAGGCGACTATCGAGCAACGCGATCTGTTCGAGCAAAAAGAAAAGCAAGCGGCCGACGAGGCTGCCAAGCAGGCGCGAATCCAGGCGGAACAGGACGAGCTTCGCCGGCAGATGGAAGAGCAGAAGCGCCGTCAAGGTGGCGGCGATGATCAGGCGGTGGTCAAACCGCTGCCGCAGGCAGGCGTGACCGGCAAATCGCTATCCGATCCGGCGTCGATGCTCAAGGATGCCGACAGCCCCCTCTCCAAACGCGCGATCTATTACGACTTCGACGCCTACAACATCAAAGAAGAATTCCAGCCGGTGGTCGAGGCGCACGCCAAATTCCTGCTCGAGCACAAGGACTACAAAGTCCGCGTGGAGGGCAGCTGCGACGAACGCGGCAGCCGCGAATACAATTTGGCTCTTGGACAGCGGCGTGCAGATTCGGTAAAGCGCGCGCTGACCTTACTCGGCGTGTCCGCGAAGCAAGTCGAAACGGTGAGCTTCGGGTCGGAAAAGCCCAAGGCAACCGGACATGACGATGAAGCCTGGGCAGAAAACCGCCGCAGCGATCTGGTCTACGTCGGCGTAGACAATCTGCAGTAGCGTCCACTCGGCTCGCCGAGCGGACGGTGCTGCATGACGAACCCCCGCTCGAATTTCAGCTATGGACTTGCACCACCGCCTTCGCTTCCCTCCACGCCTTCAGTGCGCCGCGCTCGTCGCACTGTCGATGGCGCTTGTGTCTGCTTACGCACAGCAGACGCCAGCCAATACGGGCGCCACGCAAACTAAACCGGCCCCTGCCGGTGTCGATACGCGCAACCCTGGCGTCATTCAGCTCCTGAATCAGGTAGAAGGACTGCAAGCCGAGATCAATAAGCTGCACGGGCAGATCGAGGTCCTCGGTAACGGGTTGGAGAATTCGCAGAAGCGCCAGCGCGACATGTACCTGGATCTCGATACGCGTCTGCGCCGGATCGAACAGCAAGGCGGCGGCGCCGGATCTCCGCGGGCAGAAGGCCCGCCGCAGCAGCAGAAACCGGAAGGGCCGCCCCAACCAAGAGCCGAGGGGCCGCCTCAGCAGCGCGCCGACGCGGCGTCGAAGAGCGATGTGTCAGCGACCACGTCTCCCGAGCTGGATACGCGGCTGAAGCGCCTCGAGCAGCAAGCCGGTGGCGATAGCGCAAAATCACGCGACGCCCCGAGCGATGTCGAGTCTCGAATCAAACGCCTCGAGCAGCTGGTGGCTATTCAAGCGATGCAGTCGGGACAGCAAAGCGGCGGCACGCCACCAGCGGCTAATGCGGCGGTTGCGACCGCCACGCCGCCTGGCGCTGCCGTAAACACGCCGACCTCTCCGACACGTCCGACGCCGCCCATGCCACCAACCGCAACGGCTAACGCCGCGACGAGTCCGAATGCGGATGCGGGGCCTGTGCGCAAAGCATACGACAGCGGCCTGGCCGCTTATCGCGGTGGAGATTATCAAGGCGCGATCGCATCGTTCGACGGTATCGTGAAGCGCTACCCGCGCGACGCACTTGCGCCGAACGCGCAATATTGGATCGGCGACGCGTGGTTCAACTTGCGCGATTTCCGCTCGGCTGTAGCTGCGCAGCAAGCGCTCGTGAACAATTATCCGGACAGTCCGAAGATTCCCGATGCGTTGCTGAACTTGAGCAGCGCCTATGCCGCGTTAGGTGAAAGCGCAAACGCGCGAAAATCGCTGGAAGATCTCATCGCTCGCTTTCCGCAGAGCGACGCCGCGGAGAAGGGACGCCAACGACTCGCGCGCCTGAAGTAGGGCTTGAATTGACCATCCGATGATTCTGTCTGCAGCTGCTCCTCGCCAGCAACGCCAACATGATCAGTGCTATCGCACTGCGCTGCTGCGCGCGTCGTCGGACTGCATTGAGAGCGGAAACAACGACGAGACAAATACTTAGATCGCATGTCGGCAGACGAGTTTGGTTTGACACCCGCGCGCAGCCAACCGTAGAATGCGCGTTCTTTTTTTTGGGCGGTTAGCTCAGCCGGTAGAGCAGCGGACTTTTAATCCGTTGGTCGCGAGTTCGAATCTCGCACCGCCTACCAACGGAATCAAAAAGTCTACTTACTAGGCGGCTCACTCTGTTTTTCCGCTGTACGCATTTTTGTACCAACTGTCTCGATACGCGCAGCAGCTGTTGCCAAATGTTCGCAGTGAAATGCGCGTAGCGTCTTACCGTTTCCGAAGATTGCCAGCCCCCTAATTCCTGCAGTTCCGCCGTCGATGTGCCGGCCTGGATGTGACGACCTGCCCAGGCGTGCCGAAGATCGTGCCAACGGAAATCTTCGATGCCGGCCAAATGCAAAGCCTTTTTCCAAGCCTGTCCGCTCGGGAAAGAGACGTACCCGCGGTGGCCTGTCGATCAACTCCCGCTCATACGCAGCACGTCCAAGCCATTGCTCGGCCGAGGCGCGTCGGAGCAAGGCCTGCTCATCGCGATATCGCGAAGGGACATGAACCGTGCAGGATGCCACTGGTCTCCGTCATCGAACGGACTTCCATAGCCGACCGCGATAGCCCTAATGCTGCACGATGCGACTACTTTGCTGCTTCGCAGCTGTGCTAATCGCGAATGCGCAGAAACGCGCAGGCCGAGGGGCCGATTGAGTCCGCGTCCATGAACCGACTATGGATCGGTGCGCTAGCGCTTATCCCGATTGCCTTCGTCGCAGACCGACTCGAGGCTCCAGGAGCGGTCGTCTTCGCACTCGGGGCCTCAGCGATCGTGCCGCTCGCGGAGTGGATGCGACGCGCCACGGAGCACCTCGCAGCACGCGTCGGCGCCGCTATCGGCGGGTTGCTCAACGTGACCTTCGGCAATATCGCCGAGTTGATCCTCGCGCTGTTCGTGCTCCGCGCAGGTCATCCCAGCGTGGTCAA
>JBDTMS010000065.1:0-10536 GCA_039934195.1 Betaproteobacteria bacterium | reverse complement strand
TGATAGATGACGAAGTTGAGCTGCGGCCAATCTTTCGCTGCTTTTGGAACGTCGTCGACGGTCGCGTGCTGCCACACCGCCGCCCAGCTTTTTTCGTAATCGAGCGGCAAAAGTCCCTTGTGAATACAGATCGTAGTGATGCCGGACTTGACTGCTTTTTCGTAGAACGGATAGACCAGCTTTTCGTCGTCGAGACGCCAGGCGGAGCCCTTCGACGACGGCGACAGCGGATCGCCGATCGTGTAGCCCTTCCAGGAATCAGGCTTTAGCTCGGCGGCGCAGCGGTCGACTTCATCCATCCAGCCCGCGGTGCCGGGGGTGAATACCGAATGCGCGAACAGCCTGCGCGAGCCGGCGACTTTGTTGATCGCCGCGCGTGCTTCGACGATCTGGTCGTTGAACAGCAGCCACCAGCTCGGATCGTCGAACGGCGCACTGGTCAGCAATGCGACTTTGGTATCGCTATCCAGATACATCTCTTTCAGATAATTCTCGAACTTGAATTGCGCCAGGCCCGGCGCCTTGCTGTTGGCGAGCTCGGGGACCCAATGCTCGGCGGCATATTTGCGCAAACCGAGCAGGCCTTCTTTGTCGAAATCGTCGCGCACGAAATGAGTATGGATGTCGAAGATAAACTGGTTGCTGTATTTGCGCGCGCGCTCGTTGGCGACATCTTTATCCGCGGCCTCGGCTTCGCTGACATTCCAGATCGGGCCGTACACCTGATTCATCGCCAGGAAAGCCGCGGCCATCCCCGACGCGGTTCTGAGGAAGCTGCGCCGATCCATCCCTTGGCGCTTGCCGTACTTGTCGCCCATCTCTTTGATGAGCCCTTCTACCTTGCGTTGCTCGGCGGTCTGTGGCAGAGGATTGAACTCGCCGTTGGAGATGATTTGCGTGGGCACCGGCGATCTGAATGCGCCCTGCTCGGCGCCAACGACCTGAGACATCTCCTCCGCGCTCATGGAAACTTCGCGGCTATTTCGTTCAGCACGATCCGTCATTGACTGCTCCTCCAGTTCTAATTGAATTTGGTTTGATGCCAGTCCATGCGTTGCCTGTATGCAATGAAATGTACTGTTAGCTGCTTGTCCTCCTGACTCGATGTTGAGGGTATGGCGTTGTGCCGGCGCCAGTGACAAAAATGCCGGTGACAAAAACGCCGGCAGGGAAAACGCCGCCGGAAAAAACGCCGGTAGAAAAAACGCCGGCGGGATGAGCGCCCAGGAAAAAACGCGTCGGCACCGGTCTGTTCAATCCCGGGATTTGCTCTGCAGCGCGTGATAACCGAGCTTCCTGCGGGCGTCGCGCAATGTAGAACCTGCTTTCAGCAGCGCGAGGATTTCGGCTTCGGTGGATTGAATCTCCTCTGCCGTTTTCGCGATGCGCTCGGCCATTGCAGCGGGTACGACTACCACACCCGAGTCATCGCCGAGAACGAAATCGCCGGGCACAACCGATACGCCGGCAACCGATACCGCCGACTGCACGGTATCGATCTCGACGCGATCCTTCCCGGTCATCATAAAGACGCCGCGGGTGAAAATCGGATAGGCCAGCTCGCGGATCAGAGGGACATCCCGGCACACACCGTCGATCACCGCACCGGCGACCCCGCGAGCGCGAGCATGCGTCGTCATGATGTCGCCCCACACGGTTGCGTAATTGCGTCCGGCGTTGTCGATGACGACGATCGAATCGGCCGGCACATCATCGAGAAAATCGCCCACCGTGCCCGCACCCGAGTGACCGCGGACGCGGTACTTCACCGTGAACGCCCGCCCTACCGCCTTGACGCCAGCGCAGACCGGTGCGATGCCCAGACACCCACCGCTGAGGCCATGGCGATCCAGCGCATCGGAGATCGAGCCGGAATCCAATCTCCTGAAACGGGCAAGCAGATCGTCCATTGCTCATTCGATCCTGCAAATTTCAGAGGCGACGCAAATAGTGTAGCGCGGACCGACCGAGCGCATCGGGAAACATACGAGACGGCAGGTGTCGGAAACGAAAACGAGCTACCTGCGCGCCGGCGCGACACATGCGGTCGCAACGGCGATAGCCCCAGACAACTTAACCCGGACAACGCAGCCGGACAACGCACCGCAGCAATCGTGCGACAGGTCGCTCGTCGTCACGTTGTATTCGCGCGAACCTAGCGAAATTTTTTTCCGCGGCCGGTATCGCTCGCGAAAACCAGGGAACCGTCATGCAATAATCACGGTCGCAATGAGACCCGATTCAACGTTCACTCTCGGAGAAAAATAATGAAGTCATTCGCCTTCGCCTTCGTCCTGGTTGCCACGCTCCTGCCCGCAGCCGCGCGGGCGGATGTAACGGCCGGGGCCCAGAAGTCGGCGTCCTGCTCGACCTGTCACGGCATCGACGGCAACTCGCCGTCGGGCGTCTATCCGAATCTCGCCGGCCAATCGCCGCAATATCTGTTTAAACAGCTTAAAGACTTCAAAGAAAATCGGCGGCCCAACGCGATCATGACGACGATGGTAGGCAGTCTCACCGATGAGGATATGCACGATCTCGCCGACTTCTTTAATGCGCAGTCTCCCAACACGACGCCTTACAGCGCCGACGCTGCCAAGATCGCCGCGGGCAAAAAAATTGCGGAAGAAGTCCAGTGCATCACGTGCCACCTTCGCAACTTCAAGGGCGCAGGCGAGATCCCGCGCGTCGCACGCCAGCAGTACGCCTATACGACGAAGCAGCTGAAAGATTTTCGCGACGGTGTGCGCACCAATGACAACGGCGTGATGGCGCCGATGACCAAAAACCTGACGGACGAGCAGATCCAGTCGCTGGCGCGCTACATCGGCAGCCTGTATTGAGCCGGGCGAGCAGACTGTGCAGTCGTTCGCTCGCTGCTAGCCCCCGGCATTCATTGCGCCACTCCGATACTGCGATTGAAACGTGCGAGGGGTGCGACAAATCTAACCAGTTGCGCTCCAGTCCCGCACTGCGGGACTGTGTATGCGTGATCTCCTGGAGTGATCTAGCACCGGTCGCACGACGTTGCGCCTGCCGGTAGATTCCTCATCGAGGACTACACGAATAAGCGCAAGTTACGGTGCGAGACTCGGGCTCACGGAATTCATCAGGTAGCCGAAAATGTTGATCTCCGGCACGACTGTGCCGCATTGTTCCGTCGCACCGAGGCTGCTTACGATCGACGTGCCGGCAGGTAGCGCGATCCGCACGCTGTGCACAGCTTTGAAGATAAGTGCTGAGCTCGCCGCCCCTCCGGCCTGCTGGAATACGATCGGCAGCACTACCGGCGTGTCAGTGGCAATCGTGTACGACAACCCGATATCGATCAGCGGCGTAACACCGGGCGAGGCGGGACATGCCACCTTGGCGAATACGGTTTCAATGACGAGCGTTTGATCTGCCGGCACGACATACGGCGCCCCCGCGCTCAACGATGCGCGCACCGGCGTACGTGGATAGGCCTCGGTCGTGCGAAGCGGCGCAGCACTGTTGATCGTGACCGGACTAGTGACGGTAACCGGCACGGTGTTCGTGACTGTAACCGCGCTGCCATGCGGTGTTGTCACCGGCGGCGGCGGATCCGCAGCGTAACTCGACGCTGCGAAAGCGGCCATGGCGATGGCGAGCAAGGTTGCTTTTGTTTCTAGTTTCATGCTGGTCTCCATCTGAGTGTGTAACCCTCCCCCACGGGCACTATCAGCCTGGAAGCGGCGAATAGCAACTGTCCCCAATCGCATACAGTGGTGATATGTACAGTCCGCGCGCCAGGGCCGCGACGGCGCTACCAATCGAGTCACCTGTCTTGCGTAACGCGTGACACGGCGCGGCGCGCGCCTCGGTGCCGCTTGCCTTCACGAATAGCGGTGCCGAAAACGCCGAACCGTGCCGGCGAATTGAACTTGCACAAACGCGCCGCTGAAATCGATCGCTACTCGATCGTTGTAGGTCTGCGTACGATGCGCCGCGACTTGTCGGTGTGTGAGCCAACGCTGATTTCGCAAACGGGCGCCGCCGCGAGATCCAGCGCAGATGTTCGCGACCTTAGCAAACGCCGCTATGTGCGCGCCATCTCTACGATATGTCCCACCGCGGTCGCATGACATGCGCGCTTCGCACACTTACCGATGTCTTACAAAATTCTCTCGTAACATGCTGTTGCGTAAGTAAAATACAGAAGATGGCCGTTTAGTTTTTCAGCAGCCGGCCGATAGTTAAGATGCAGCATTTCGATTTATCTCCATCAATTTTATCTGGAGGATTTGTATATGGCAGTAGGTCCAGTTTCTTCCACCGGTAGCTATACTCCGAGCGCGCAGATTGAGCAGTCCAGTGCGCACAGGCAACGCCGCCAAGACTTCGATGCGCTGTCGCAAGCTTTGCGCTCCGGCGACTTGTCGGGCGCGAAGAGCGCATTCGCAGCGATCCAGCAGGACATCAAGACCGGCACGCAAACGCAGTCTTCGCACAAGATCGAGACCAACGATCAGAGTCCGATCAAGGTTGCATTTCAGGCGTTGAAGGACGCGATCAACTCAAGCGATTTGTCCGCAGCCCAAAGCGCATTCTCCACGCTGGAACAACTGCGCGACCAACGCCGGCCAGGCCAACGAGCCGACAGCACTACGAGTGCGCCCGCGGCCAGCAGCACCAGCATTCAGTCGCTTTCGACTGGGATCAGCGTTCAAGCCTGATCCGTCAACTTCGATCCATCAGCGGATTTCCAAGCGCGGCCGAAGCCTTGCTCCGGAAGCCGCTGAGACGGTCGGGACCTCCGGACCTCGCTGCTCTCCTTACACGCGCCAAGCGCGCCTTCGAAAACATCGCCACGTGCTGGCAAACGCTGTGCAGCGCGGACCGGTGACTGCAGCACCGCGCGAAATCCCAGGCAGAAATTGCAGCGAGAAAAATTTCTGCGAAACCGGTGATGATGCCGCGCTCCAAAGCAGCGCGCCGGGCGATGGCGCGCAAGACCCTGCGGTTCTCGTCGGTGAAGACGACGTAGTGATTCGGAGGAATACGGTGGAGATGCTGCGAGACCTCGGACACGCTCATCGATGCGCCGACGCAACGACCGCACGGTCTTCTGCTCGCTGTCGATGCGATCACGAACTGGATCGCGTCTCGCCGATGGGTTAGCGCTCGAAGAGTTTCGCATCGATGTCCACCCCGGACGAGATGCAATGCAATCTGCGTTACTGCGTGCAACTGCAAAAGCAAATCTCAGATCCGCTTGGCGCTTCGAATCATCACGACGCGCGCGCCTTGACTTGCTTCACACCGAACAACTAAGCTTAGCGCGCGTCAGGTGCCCTGTGCGGCGATCGTCCGCACGGGTTAATCGGGAAGTTCGGTGCGTGGGATACTCCACAAATCCGGCGCTGCCCCCGCAACGGTAAGCGAGTCGACGCAGTCCAACCCAGCCACTGTGTTTGCTACATGGGAAGGCGGACTGCAGGTATTGACCACTCGCGAGCCCGGAGACCGGCCTGGCGCATTAGCACCGATCGTTGCGGCGGGCGACGGGCTGGCGAGACGACGCCCGGGCAATTCGTTCCCGGTGTTGATGCGTGTCCTCCATCCCACAGTCCGCACGGAGCGATCGGTATCCGTTGTTTCGTGCCGACGCGGGGTCGCGTTCGGCAACGTGGGAGGCTCTATGCTGCGCGCAGCATCGTTATTCGTCGTCACTATCGTTATCTCCGGCGCTATCTCCGGTCTTGGTTTCTTCTCCGGTCTCGCGAACGCCGGCCCATACGCACCGGCCGCAGGTCAACCGGGCTCGACTGCCATCATAAAGACCGATCCGAGCTTCGCCGGCTGGGCGACCGGTTTTCAAGACTACGCTCCAGGCAGCAATGCGTCGGCGACGTTCCAAACGCCGAACCTAGCGCTCGGCCCGGCAACCGGCAACAGCGCCGAGATCGTTTCGCTCGGCGATCACGGCAGCATCACGCTGACCTTCGCGGGCGTGATCTTCAACGGTGCGGGCGCCGATCTGGCCGTATTCGAAAACAGTTTCAGCGACACGTTTCTCGAGCTTGCATACGTCGAGGTCTCGTCTGACGGAACTAACTTCTTTCGGTTCCCGAGCGTCTCCTTCACGCCGGGACCGACCGGCGCATTCGGGGCAACCGATCCAACCAACATCGACGGGCTGGCCGGAAAATATCGTGCGAGCTACGGCACACCGTTCGACCTTGATCAGCTCGGCGGTGTGGCGGGATTGAACATCAACGCGGTCAAGTACATCCGCATCGTCGACATCGTCGGGGACGACAGTGCGCTCGACAACTACCCGGCGGCGTTCGGCGGCCCGCATGCGATTTACGACCCGTATCCGACAGTCGACAGCGGCGGCTTCGATCTGGACGCGGTCGGCGCGCTGCATCTCACCACTGCCGTGCCGGAACCGTCGAGCGTCGCGCTGCTCGCGGTTGGCTTTGTGCTGTTAGCCGGCTACCTCCGCCGCAGGTCTCGCCCACGCGTGATTCGCCTTCGGCGCAACGCACGCGGATCGACCGTGCGCAGAATGACACCGTTGGTTTGGTTCGCAACGCTGCTACCGATCGCCGGCGGCGTGCACGCTGCAACCGTCAGCACGTTCGACGATCTTCCCCTGGTGCCGAACAGCTTCTATGCACCGGCAGCGACGACAACGTTCGCCAGCGGCGCCGCCACGTTCAACCACGACTTCACCGATTTCGGCGGCGGCTGCTGCTCGAGCGGCTGGACCTACACAAACAAGACGGACACGACGACACCTGGATTCGGCAATGCGTTTAGCGCCTATGCGGGATCGGGCGCCGGCGGATCGGCCAACTATGCCGTCGCATTCTTCGGCACACCGACCGTCAAGTTCGCATCGCCAAGTATCGTCGCGAGCGCCGACTTCACCAACACGACGTACGCCGCGCTGTCGATGCTGAACGGCGATACGTTTGCGAAGAAGTTCGGCGGCGCGAGCGGCAACGACCAGGACTTCTTCAAGCTCACCATCATCGGCAAAGATGCGCTCGGCGCGACCACGGGAACGGTGGACTATTACCTGGCGGACTATCGATTCAGCAACAACGCCGCCGACTATGTTCGCAACGCCTGGGGCGTCGTCGATCTCACCAGTCTCGGCGCCGTATCGTCGCTCGGCTTCGAGCTCGCTTCATCGGATAGCGGCCAATTCGGTATTAACACACCCGCATACTTCGCCATGGATAACCTGGCCGTGATCGCCGTGCCCGAGCCGGGTACACCGTTGCTGTTGCTGGCAGGCGGGACGATGCTGCTGTTGGCCGGCATGCGTAGAAAGCTGCACCGGTAAGCGACGCAGCACACGATAAGACCGCAACCCGATGCGGCTGCTTCACGCTGTCGCCGAAGGCTTCGGAGCGGCGACAGCGGGAGCGACGTTGACCCGCAGACGCCGTAAAACTCGCGGCCGCGTGTTGATGGCAGTCGCGTTGGCTTGCGCCGCGGTGACCTGCCGCGCAAACGCAGAGCCAATCGCCGCGGGTGACGAGGTCGTCATCACGGCGCCGAGCGCGAGCGGCACGGTGCGCACGACACCGCACGGCGTCAGCGTCATCAGCGAAGCCGACATCGCGCGCTCTACCGCGACCTCGGTCCCCGAGTTGCTGAGCCGCGCCGCCAATCTCAATTTGCAGAGCTTCACCGGCAATGCGAAGAAGGCGGTAATCGACATGCGCGGCATGGGTGCAACCGCAGGCAGCAACGTGCTCGTACTGGTCGATGGCGAGCGCCTCAATGAAACCGATTCCTCGGGTGCCGATCTCTCGACTATCCCGATGTCGCAGATCGAGCGCGTCGAGATCATTCGCGGCGGCGGCTCGGTGCGCTACGGCAGCGGCGCGGTCGGCGGCGTAATCAACATCATCACCAAGCATCCGGCGCCCGATGGGCAACTGCATCTGGATTTGCTGGGGCGAGTCGGATCATACGAGACCACCGATTTGCGCGCCAATCTCAGCGCGGGCACCGGCGCATTCGCGGGTGCCGTCAATGCCAGCAGCTTCAACACCAACGGGTATCGCCAGAACAACGCGGTGTCGGCTCGCGATGGCGCCGCCGAGTTGCATTGGTTTCCGGCGAAACTCGGTCTCTCGGATGTGTCTTTGCGTGCCGCGCATCACGAAGACACGACCGGGTTGCCGGGACCGGTCAGCGCACAAGCGTTCGCCGCCGGCCCGGACGCGCGCCGCGTCTCGAATGCGCCGTTCGACACCAGTTCCACTACCGACGACCTCTACTCTTTAGGCACCCAAGCCAACATCGGCACGGGCGGCCTGCTCTCGCTGAAGCTCAGCTACCGAGATCGCGACAATCCCTACGTCATCGGCTACACCCCGCTGCTGTCGCCAGCGGCCCAGCGGTCGTTGATCACATCGCAGCGCAAGGACGCGCGCATACATTACGACCAGCAATTCGAAGCGCTCGGACTTCCGCAGACGATCACGGCCGGCGTGGATCTGCAGCGTGCGGACTTTCTGCGAGCGGACAACGGCACATCGAACATCGGCAGCTCGACCCGCCGAACCGGCAGCGTCGATTGGCAGGGTTACTACACCAGCACCACGTTGCGGGCACCGCACGGGTTTGCGCTCAACGCCGGCGTGCGCGCCGATCATTTTCATACCGACGTGCAGGACTCGCTATTGATGGACTGCCCATTCATATTCCCCGGCGGCGTACCGGTGCGTACCAGTTGCGTAAATACATTTCAGCCGCTGCACAGCCAAGGCGGAACCTGGAACAATCGCGCGTTCGATATCGGACTCACATGGGACGCGACGGCGAGCATCACCGGATTCGCAAGCGTCTCGCGCAATTTCCGCAATCCAAACCTCGACGAGCTCATCCTAGCTGCCGACACCCTGCGTCCGCAAACCGGGCGCACCGTCGAGGTCGGATTGCGTTACTCGCAACGCGACAATCTGGAGCTGTCTGCGACCGTGTTCCACATGAAGATCAACGACGAGATCTACTTCGGCCTCGATCCGCAAACAGGCACGGCGGTGAACCGCAATTTCGATCAACCGACACGCCGTGTAGGCGGCGAGCTGGAAGCGCGCTGGCGCGCCCTAACAACGCTGAGCGTGCGTGCGAGCGTCGGTTACGTGGCTGCACAGTTCGAAGGCAGCGATGCGTACGTTCCGCTGGTACCGCGCACAACCGCAAACGCGGAGCTGCAATGGGCGCCGAAGGATTGGCTGCAATGGCTGTTCTCGGCGCGCTACGTCGGCCGGCGGTTCGACGGCAACGACTTCACCAACAATCAATATCCGGTGTTGCCGTCTTATGTCGTGTGCGACACCGCAGTGCGGCTACAGCGCGGCCGTTTCGAGCTGTCCGTCGGCATCAACAATCTGTTCAACCAGGTGTACTCCACCATCGGTTACAGCGCGACCTACTATCCGATGCCGGATCGCAACTTCTACGTGCAGTTGCGCGCGAAGCTTTGAGCGAATCCGTGCTCGACGATTACGGTGCGGGCGTGGACACCGTTTCCCGCTATCGGATAGCGGAGGGCCACTCCACCATTCGCCAATATGTTTGCTGGTGCGATAGGTGAAGCGCAACTTCTTCACTCTCTCCCAGTGGTCGACGAATGCGCCTTCTAGAGTAGCCGTCAATTTGTCCCTTTCGTAGACGACGGAGGACGGATCGAACGGCAGTTGATACGAAATGCGCCTACCCTACCCCGTCACTGCGGCGGTCTCGCTTTCGCCGGAGAAGTTGTAAACAACTGGTTTCCCACTGCCGTCATCCAACGCTAAAGCTATTAGCGTCTCGGTGTATTAATTTGAGCTTAGCTTGGTTTTCGCAATCACACCAATGGACGCGGGATTGCCATCAGGTGCATGCCAAAACACGTTCGTATGTCTAAGGCCGTTGTGCACCGTGCTAAGTCCAATTACTGTCGGAGGTGTTTGTAGCGTCCCGTCTGCAAGTTGGCGCTTGATGAGACGCCAAGTACCGTCGATGTCACCCGCTATCCCGTGTAGCGTTTTTGCCTGAACCGCCCGCGGTTCGTGCACATTAGCGCGAGCATTGCGATGCCGATCGGTAGTGCCGTAGACGGCTCCGGCACATAGGCTGAATCGCCGGGGCGCACGGCCCACGCCGACCACTCGCTGAAGTTCGCATTCCCGACGTTTTGCCCACCGCTTTCGAATGAAAAGAACCAGCTGCCGAAAGGAACAAACGGCGAATCTGTCCAGTAGATGCGATGGATCCCTATGATGTGCTGCCGCCCCACCGCAGTTTGGTTACCGGTCTTGTCTTGCAGTAATCGCCCTGCGAGATTGTAGTAATACATGTAGCCCATCTCGTTGTCGAGGCACGCTACTTCAGAATAGAGGTCGCAACGAACATCCATACCCAACGGCCCCGCACCGCCACTCACACTCGCGTACGGCAACCGCCAGTCATCGTATCCGGCGTAGGCGAGGTTCGCCGCCCAGGCGTGCGCGTCAGCCCAGTTAAGCCCGGCGCTTCCCGCTAAGCTCGCGTTCCGGGTCC
>JBDTMS010000064.1:0-10585 GCA_039934195.1 Betaproteobacteria bacterium | reverse complement strand
CGGCTTGACCAGGTGAAAGTCGAATCCGGCTTCTTGCGTCGCCCGATGGTCTTCCGCGCTGCCCCAACCGGTGATCGCGATCAGGATGATTCCGCCGTGGCGACTATCGGCGCGCAGTCGGGCCGCGACCTCAAAGCCATCGATGCCGGGTAGTCCGATATCGCAGAAAACCGCCGCAGGCATGAATTCTTCAGCCGCAATCAAGGCGTCTTCTCCGCTGGTTCGGCAGGGGGGAAGAGCAGCGCGTAAGCGCTGCTTTCTTGAGCGCAGGGATTAGGGGCTGGGGGCTAGGGTCTAGGGAACTCGAAACTCCCCAGCCCGTTGCTGAGTCCTCTTAGCCTAAGCCGGAGCCGCGCGCCTGGTTTTCCCTAGTCCCCAGCCCCTAGCCTCTAGTCCCTGAAGTCAAATGAAAGACGTCTGGATCTCAGTGTGGATCACACTCATCATTCAGACGCTCGTCTCGCTCGTCGTCTTCACCCCGCCCGTACTCGCGCCTGCTGCCCAGCCTGAGATCGGTGTATCCGCAAGTGCCGTCGGTATCGCGACTGCGCTGATCTATTTGAGCGCAACCTTCGGCGCGCTCATCTCGAGCCGCGCGATCGCGAGTTACGGTCCGATGCGTGTGAGCCAATGGAGTCTCGTGCTTGCTGCGAGCGGGATCAGCTTGATGGCGACCGCGAATATCGCACTGGTCGCGCTCGGCGCGATCGTGATCGGTTTGGGTTATGGGCAGGTCACGCCATCGAGCACCGCCATCCTGGCCGATCGCGTACCGCAGAAATTGCGTGCGTTCATCTTCTCCGTGAAGCAGACCGGTGTTCCGCTCGGCGGCGCGTTGGCGGGCGCGGCGCTCCCAGCGCTGATCCTCAACTACGGTTGGCAGCCGGCAGCGCTCGTCGCCGCGGCGATGTGCGCTGTCGTTGCTCTGGCGTTGCAGCCCTGGCGGGCGCAGGTCGATCAAGGCGCACGCATCGACCAGCACGGCGGTGTGCATTTTCTCGAGCCGCTCCGCTTGGTTATGGCGCATGCGCGATTGCGCGAGATGGCGCTGGCGAGCTTCACGTATTCCGGCATGCAGATGTGTCTGGGGTCGTTTCTCGTTGTGTTTCTGCACGATCGCGTTGGCTTCAACTTATCGTTGGCGGGGGCCGCACTGGCCGCCGCAATGATCGCGGGGATTGCCGGTCGTTTGCTTTGGGGCATCGCTGCAGACCGATGGCAGCGGCCGCGCTTTACGTTGGGAATCCTCGGGGCCGGCATGTCGGCCGGCGCATTTGCAACCGCGATGATCACCCCGGCATGGCCGATCGCCGCGGTGATGTTGATCAGCACGGTGTACGGCGCCACTGCGGTCGGCTGGAACGGTGTCTATCTCGCGGAGGTCGCGCACGTCGCACCGGCGGGACGTGCGGCGGCCGCCACCGGCGCATCGCTCGCGATGACCTATTCCGGCGTGGTGGTTTTGCCTTCGCTGTTCTGGGGAATCGTCGCAGTAAGCGGGAGCTATCGCGCAGCATTCATCGCGATCGGTTGTCTTACTCTGTGGCGTTGTGTGAGTTTTTTTCGCGACACGGAAGAATAACTGTAGAGCTGAGCAAAGTCGCATGCGTTCATGCACAAGAACTGCGCGATCCAACATGATGGCGCGCAATCGATGCGTAAACGCCCCGCTCGCAGAATCGCTCGCGTACACTGCGAGTTCGTGTCGACCGTTGGACAGCTCACCACCATGAGAGTCAGCCCAAACGCAAACAAGCTCGCTGAGCCGGCGCAAATCGTCGAGCGCCCGCTGCGCGGCCGTCCGCGCAGTGAAGGCTCGCACGGGGCCGTGCTCGACGCGGTGCTGGCGATTCTCGATCGCGAAGGCTACGGTGCGGTCACGATCGAAGGCGTTGCACGGCAGGCCGGCGTCGGCAAGCAAACGATCTATCGCTGGTGGAGCTCGAAGGCCGAGCTGGTGCTCGAGGCTTACGCCAATCATTCCGCTAGCAAGCTGCCGATGCCCGACAAGGGCAATCTGCGCGCCGACTGTGAGTCGTTCTTCTGCAGTGCCTTCAAACGGCTGAACGACATTTCCGGGCCCGCGATGCGTGGTCTGATGGCCGACGCGGTTTACGATCCGGACTTCATGACCATTCTGCGCGAAGTGCTCATCGGCAAACGACGGGACGCGCTCCACGTTGTTTTGAATCGCGCGATGGCGCGCGGCGAATTGCGTGCCGATGCCGACCTTGAAATCATGAGCGATCTGTTCTTCGGGGCGGTGTGGTATCGGCTGCTGATCCAGCACGCGAAGCTCGATTCGCGTTTCGCCAAGCAACTGGTTGCGGACGTGCTGGACGGCTTTCGACCGCGCTGACTAACGCCCGATAGTGCTCGGGGTGCGCACCGAAGCGCCCGATTTGCATCGCTCAATCGCCGCTCGGCGAAATCCGAAACTCCATTACCGGCTCGAGCGTCGTCATCGTTTTCGTCAGCGCCTGCACGTGCGCTTGTTGCTTCGCGCGGATCGTCATGCGGTACTCGAAAAATCCATCGGCGCGATTCAAGCGGTAATTCAGATTGAAGATGGAAAAGCCGTGCTCGGCAACCAGCGCGCGCAGCTCGTCTTCCGGCATGGTCGCGTTGCGATCGAAGCGCACCACGAAATGCGCGTGAAACACATGCGGCATGCGGCTCTCGATCCAACGAAACAGCGATAGCGTTCCGAGCGTGAGCACCGTCGCAATCACGGCCGCGAAATAAAATCCGATCCCGATCAGAATTCCGATTGCGGCTGTAATCCACACCGACGCTGCAGTTGTCAGCCCACGCACCGACAACCCTTCGATCATGATCACGCCGGCGCCGAGAAAGCCGATGCCGGTCATAATCCCCTGCGACATGCGAGTCGGGTCCATCGTGATGCGCGCAGCGCCCTGCGGAAACCATTGGCCTTCGTACGTCGGCACCA
The DNA here is from genome assembly GCA_039934195.1 of Betaproteobacteria bacterium. Taxonomy (GTDB): domain Bacteria; phylum Pseudomonadota; class Gammaproteobacteria; order Burkholderiales; family SHXO01; genus SHXO01. Next base: position 7,632 of record JBDTMS010000064.1, on the reverse strand, counting down.
GCATCAGCAGCGTGGACGCAAGACAAACCAGCGCGTGCGTACGAAAGCCCGCCGGCCTGCCGTGGTAGCTGCGCTCTAACCCGATCAGCCCGCCCGCGGCGAGGCCGATCAACAGACGCACCGTAATCTCGATCTGATTGCTATCCATCCGTAACCCTGATTTGTGGTTGCATGTTCAGAACAGCCGATGACAATGATGACGCACAGCTATTGTGCTCGGATCGGCGTTGAAGTGCATTTGCACCGCTCGATTCACAGCAGCATTTAGGCGGGCACCAGTTACCAATTTGGCGCTCGCAGCGGTAAGGTTCTATTGTGTTGCTATCGCGTCGGCGCTTCATCGTCGTAGACGGCTGTCCAACTTAGTCGGAGGATGAGCGATGTCTAGTAAAGGCCCACTGTGGCCTGCGCAGCTGGATCATTTTCGTATCGACAGCGACGATCCCGCGCGGTTAGCCGCTTTCTATCAGACGGCACTGGGAATGTCGCCGACGACGCTGGACGATGACAGCCTGTTGCTGGAGGCGCCGGGTCGCAGACTCGTCGTGGGCCGTGGCGTTCGCGGCACACAGCCCTTCATTGCATTCAGAGTTCAAACAGACAATCAGCTCGACGCGCTGCGTCGTCACGCAATCGCACGGGACCGGCAAGTGCTCGCGAGCCCAAGCCCGGTTTTCACCAGCAGCGCATTCGCAGTACGCGACCCCGACGGGCGCCTGGTCGTATTCGGGCTTCCCCACGCGGAGCTTACCTCGCGTGCGCCGCTCGCCGATTTGCAGGCGGCGAAGCTACCCGGCCGCTTGCAGCATGTCGTGGTGGCTTCCAACAACCTTGCTCCGATGCTTCGCTTCTATGAAGACCTGGGGTTCGTTGTATCGGATTACGTTGTCGAGGAGAGCGGCGAGCCTACCGTTGGCTTCTTTCGATCGGATCCCGAGCATCACAGCTTCGGCGTATTCCGCTGTCCGGAAACGCGACCCGATCACCATGCGTACGAAACCACGTGCTGGAATGACATTCGAGATTGGGCCGATCATCTGGCGACGGTCGAAATCAAGCTGTGGTGGGGACCCGGTCGCCACGGTCCGGGCAACAATCTCTTCTTCATGATCCAGGACCCGCACGGGTACTTGATCGAGCTATCTGCTGAGCTCGAGGTTATGCCGGACGAAGTCACCAAGCGAACTTGGAAGCATGAGGAGCGCACGCTCAATCTTTGGGGCTCTGCTTTTATGCGGAGCTGAAGTGGCCGACATGCGAGGCGCGACGATCGATGCGTAGCGCGCTACGGCGACCTTGAGAAGTTCGAGTTGCGGCTCTGCATGTACAAATGCCATTCTGGTGCTCGTCAAGGCTATGAGAAGGGCGTCCCTGATCGAGCGAATCACGACGCCACGTTCGCGTCCGATGCCAATGGCTTCGTCATTTACCGCGGCGTTCATGCCGGCGCGCCGGGAGTGCGTTATTGTTTCTCGGCAAGTCAGTAAACGCTGCGCTTTGCATCACGGGAGAGGGTTATGCAGTATTTTTTTATTGCGGGAAACGTCGCATCAATTGCCGCGCTGATCGGCTTTCTCCTACAGCTAAATGGGCAGGCCAATGACGGCATATTGAGCTACGTGACGTATGGGTTCATCGTTGCGACAGCGGTCTTCTGGATTATTTCTATCTCGCTCCGGACAACCGTGTGTCAACCGCTATTCGCGATCGACTAGATTTTTCTGGAAAGTACGCTGACTCCGCTAATCATCAGATTGAAATCGTTGAAGGGGAGTTCGAGGCAAAGCAATTCGGCGTTTTGGTTATCCAACTCCCACCGTTTGAAGACGCTCCAAGCATCGTCATTTTTCCCAAGAACAACGGAAATATTGATCACCCTCCGACCGTGTCTCAAGTTACCAAGGACACACTGGATATCAGCGTCACCTCCACCTCTGCGTTTGGAACGTGGAAGTACCGGGCACGCGGAACGCTGCTGTCTCCGCTTGCCGGCAATGACAAGCACAAAACCTGACTCTGACTAACGAAGAAGGCGCTGAGCCAATAGTGCTTGAGTCGACATGCCTGCTGATCTTTTCAGATTCGCGCTTCTCTGGGTAACTGGACCCGCAGCCATGAGGCTGCGGGTCCAAGCGACAACTTAGACCCTCAAGCAGCTACGCTTGCTTGAGAAACGCGATAACTTCTTTGTTGAATACGTCGGGCGCCTCGCGCATCGTGAAATGCCCCGCCTTCTGCACCGGTATGTATTTCAGGTTCAGATAATACTGAGGCACCAGGTCCGACCAGTCGATTATCACGCAGGTGTCGCCTTCTCCCCAAAGGCACAAAGTCGGGATGTGGGTGGGCTCGTGATCCCTGGGCTCCCAGCCTTTCGCAGCCGAGCTGAGATTGGCGCGATACCAGCTGAAGCCGCCCTCGACGTTTCCGGGTTTGATGAAGTTGTCGGTGATGATCTCGATTTCTTCCGGTGTCCACAACGCCTTGTTGGCAGACCACCAGTTGAAGAACCACCTGAAATAGATCTTGGTGGCTTCTCTGCTGGAACCGACCAGCTCGGTCGCCAGTGGTGTGCTGTGGAACGAGGCGTACCACGAATGGGCGTGGAAGGCCGGGCTTAGATATCGTGTCTCCGCTCCGGGTAGAAACGGATTCGACAAAACCAACTTCTTTACCATCTCGGGATATCGCCTGACGAACTTGTGCATCGTTAGCGAGCTCCAGTCATGACCCAGCCAGTAAGCCTTCTCTATCCCCAGCGCCTTCGCAACACGCATCTGGTCGTCCACGGTGGTGTCGAGATCGTAGTGGACGGCCGGGTCGAGATCGATTCGGTTGGTTTTCGCGTTATACCCTGGCTTATCGGAATCGCCGTAGCCGCGCATGTCGACGGCGATCACGTCGAAGTGTTTCGCGAGTTCCTTGATGTTCATCCAGTAATCCCACCAGAACCCGGGCCATCCATGGAATAGAAATAGCGGCTCTCCCTGGCCTTCTCGCACATAGTGGAACTTGACGTCATAGCCGCGCGGGTCGCGCGTGGTAACGGTGTAATGCTTGAAATCCTCCTGCCGCAGAAGCTTGCGTCCGTACAAGGAGTCGCTGCCTTTGGCTGTGAGGTCTTCCCATTTCCCGCCGTAGAGATCGCGGTAGGTGGGGACTCGGTAAGAAGGCGCAACTTCGCCGGCTGCTCTGGCTTGCGTGAGGTCCATCGATTTCGCGGCCAACAAGCCGCCTACCATCCCCGCGCCGGCTTGAAGAAAGCTGCGACGTCCAATATGGTTTCCGTTCGACACGACAGATGTCGGCCGTACCGACTGCTGTATATCTTCGCTATTGATATTTTCGTTCGATCGTTCACCTTCTGCTGGTTCGACTATTCGGTTCATTTTTGGCTCCTCCTGTTTTGCTGCAAGGAACAGCTCCTCGAAATTTCTGTCCTGGATCTCGCTGGTTTCTTGGCCCCCCTCCATGTGTTGGCTACAAATGTAATCGTTAGGTGCTGCGCGACTGGGGCACACCACGGTTTAGCGCAAGGCGGCATCGCCGGTGCCAAGGTCTTGCATGATCTGGAGAATATCGCATCGATGTTTAGCACACCATCGCTCCCGGAAACCGCGAAAAACATGATCCGCGTAGCCGGCTATCGTTCGCACGCCAGTGACCCCGGTCAACGTGGCTTGCTCCAAGCCGTAAGTTCGTAGTGGTGCACGCGAGTGTCGCAGCCAACTGCCCGTGACCCGCGTCGTATCTCGCGCATGCACACGCGCGGCTACTGAAAACTACTGAGAACACGGCCGTGAAAATCACCGCAGTTACTGGAGTCATCGAGACGCTGGGGAATCTTCCAAGCAACCCGGTGCGATGCATAAGACGTATGACTACATCTCCCTTCAAGATAGAAGCGGCAAAGATGTAATCGCCCGCAAGGTACGGGTGCGGGATGCCGTCGATCGCTTGATTGCGCCCGGTGCCGAGGGAACGTTTATATTCGCCAAAGCCTTGTTCAACCAGACCGAGCTTCACGTGATCCGTGTCGGCGATCGAGAAGCCTACTCGAGTTGGCTCACGACAGGGCTGTGGAAAGCCTACTTGGGATTTGGCGCGATGCTCGTCATCGGACTTGCGCTCAGCTTTGTCTACATCGGCATCCCATTTGTTATTCTTTGCATCTGGGGCATGGTGATGCTGCCGCTCTGGAAAGCCAAGCTGCTGCAGGCGGCTCGATCCGAAGGGTTCAAGCTAACCAGTGTTCAGCGCATATGAATGCACCGGCAATAGTGCGATGAGTCGTGATGTCCAGCCCGATCGCTGTAGAACACCGGCGCGGACAAGACGATCGAATACGATCCGGCCAGGTCCATACTGAAATATCAGCTCGGCGACGAGATCGTGAACGCGCAATCCATTTTGTTTGCTCATGGGAACTGCGGCCTCTCAGATGAAGTGTTTCGATAACACCGCAGCTAGCTGAAAATCGAACATGGCCGTCGGGGCCACGCTTGCCATTGCGCTCATCCCGGCGCACGCGAAGCAATTGCGCAAATAAACCGCGCAGGATGACGCCTAAGCGAGGCACTGCGCTCGCCAATCGAACTGTTGCACAACGTGCTCTTCTCCAGTTTTCGAGCTACGTTTCCATCGGTGAAACGCGGCTATAGTTCGTCTTTTGCGATCGACGTGCAGCAGCGTCACCAGCCCAATTCGAAAGATGGACACGAATCGATGAACGAATTCTGGAGCAACTGTATCCGTGCTATCGAGCCCTACACGCCGGGCGAGCAGCCGGGGACCGAGCGGCTGATCAAGCTCAATACGAACGAAAATCCGTATCCGCCTTCGCCCGCAGTCTTGCGCGCTCTACAAGCTGCGGCCAATGCAGACCTTCGGCTCTACCCCGACCCAGACAGCAAGGTGGTCAAACAGGCGATCGCCGATCTTCACGATATCGCCCAGGACAACGTGTTTATCGGCAACGGCTCGGACGAAGTCCTGGCGCATGCGTTTCTCGGGTTGTTGAAGCACGAGCTGCCGATTTTGTTTCCCGATGTTACCTACAGTTTTTATCCGGTCTATTGCGCGCTTTACGGGATTCAATTCGAGGCCGTCCCGCTCGATGCCGCGTTTCACGTCAACGTTGCGGAGTATGCGCGGCCAAACGGCGGCATCGTTCTAGCAAATCCGAACGCGCCGACCGGCATCGCTCTCGAAATTTCGCAGATCCGATCGTTGCTGCAGGTATGCACGCGATCTGTCGTTGTAATCGACGAGGCTTACGTCGACTTTGGCGCGCAGAGCGCGGTTTCTCTCATCAAGGAATATCCCAACTTGCTGGTCGTCCAGACGCTGTCCAAGGCGCGCTCGCTGGCTGGGCTGCGGGTGGGATTTGCGATCGGCGATCGCGGTCTGATCGAAGCGCTCAATCTGGTGAAGAATTGCTTCAACTCCTATCCGATGGATCGCCTTGCACTCGCCGGTGCTGAGGCCGCGCTTAAAGACAAACCGTATTTCGAAACGACGCGTCGTCAGATCATGCAAAGCCGAGACTGGCTCGCGAGCGAGGTCGTGACGCTGGGCTTCGAGGTGTTGTCATCCAAGGCAAATTTCATCTTCGTTCGCCACCCCTTACACAGGGCTGTGGATATCCAGCGCGAATTGCGGCAGAGGCGTGTCTTGGTCCGCCACTTTACCAAACCGAGAATTGCCGAGTTCCTTCGCATCACGATCGGAACAATCGAAGAATGCGAGCAGCTCGTTCGCACGCTTCGAGAAGTTCTTCGACATGAACCGTCGGCTCCTGTCGCGAGCGCATGAGGTGAGATGCAATACTTATATCGAGTATATCGAGCCGAAATCCGGCGACGCGAACCACTTCCGCCGTTGCCCTGTGTGATTGCTCGCCTAGTTGCTCAAATCTGTTAGCCGCCTGAAGGAATAGGCTATGCGATTGGTCGGCATGCTTGATTCGCCCTACGTTAGGCGCGTAGCCATTTCACTTGAAATGCTCGGAGTCGCGTTTCATCACGAGCCTGTTTCCGTATTCAGCACGTTTGAAAAATTCCAGAGCATCAATCCGGTTGTAAAGGCGCCGACGCTAGTCTGCGACAACGGTGACGTGCTCATGGACTCGTCGCTGATTCTCCAGTTCATCGACAGCAATATCGAAACCTCGTTGTGGTCGCGGGATCAGTCGGAACGCCAGCTTGAGTTTCGAGCGGTCGGCCTTGCGCTGGCGGCTTGTGACAAAAGCGTACAGATCATCTATGAACGCAATCTTCGCCCGGCATCGGCGCAATACGAACCATGGCTCGAACGGGTGACCGGCCAGCTGCTGGCGGCATACGCTGGTTTGGAACGTGAAGTTCAATCTCGTGCAGCCGCGTTTTCTGTGTCCCGGAGCCAGGCAGTCGTTACAGCCGCGGTGGCGTGGCAGTTCACGCAATCGATGCTGGCGGAGATCGTTCACGTGAAGAACCATCCGGGCTTGGCTGCTTTGTCAGAGCGCCTGGAAGGGTCGCCGGAATTCCAGAAATATCCGCCCGACGGTCCTGGCGTGCCTCGCGTCTAAGGGCTTACTGGATGGCAAGCTACATGACGCAGCAGAAACCAGTTAAGCCTCGGGCCGCACACTGTGATAGCGTTCCGATTCGATCTGCACAACTTCTCGCCCAGCACATATGAACGCGCCGCTTCGCATCGCTCCATCCGTTTGCCCCCACGATTGCACCAGCACCTGCGCCCTGGAAGTCGAGATCAAGGACGCGCGCACGATCGGCCGCATTCGCGGCTCGAAGCGCAGCACCTACACCGATGGGGTGATCTGCGAGAAGGTGTCGCGCTACGCCGAGCGGGTCCACCACCCTGATCGGCTGACGCAACCGCTGCTGCGAACTGGTGCGAAAGGCAGCAAACAGTGGAAGCCGATTTCGTGGAGTGACGCGCTCGACCGCGTGGCCGACGCATTTATCGAGAAAGCGGCGCAACACGGCACCGAGACGGTGTGGCCGTATTTCTACGCCGGCACCATGGGCCTGGTACAGCGCGACGGGATTCAACGTCTACGCCATGCGATGAAGTACTCGCGCTGGTTTTCGACGATCTGCGTAGCGCTCTCGGACAACGGCTGGATCGCGGGAGTCGGCAGCAAACGGGGCGTCGATCTGCGCGAGGCGGCGGAGCACGCCGACCTGATCGTCATCTGGGGCGGCAATCCGGTGCATACCCAGGTCAACGTAATGCAGCACGCGATGGCGGCGAAGAAGCGCGGCGCAAAGCTGGTCGTGGTCGATCCGTACCGCACCGCTACCGCGGAAAAAGCCGATTTGCATCTTGCTGTACGACCCGGCACCGACGGTGCGCTCGCATGCGGCGTGATGCATGTGCTGTTTGCCGAGGGGTTCGCCGACTGGGATTATCTTCGCCGCTACACGGACTGCCCCGACGACTTGGCTGCCCATCTGAAGACACGCACGCCACAGTGGGCCTCTGAGATCACCGGCTTGCCTGTCGAGACCATCCTAGAGTTCGCGCGGCTCTATGGGCGCAGCAAGCGAAGCTACATCCGTTGTCATCACGGTTTCTCGCGCTCGCGCAACGGCGCGGCCAATATGCACGCGGTCACCTGCCTGCCGG
>JBDTMS010000063.1:0-10715 GCA_039934195.1 Betaproteobacteria bacterium | reverse complement strand
CGGATCGAGGCGCGCCTGCGCGGACTTCGCGTCGCCGGTGACGCGATACTCGGCGAGCGCATAGTGGCCGAGCAGAAACGCCCACACCGGCCCCTGGTGATAACTGCCGTCGCGCTCCCAAACGCCGCCGAGATATTGCGCTCGGTAATCGGCATGCGACGGGCTCAAGCTGCGCAGGCCGTACGAGGTCAGCAGCGAGCGGCCGCATGCGCGCAGCACGCTTGCCTGCGTTTGCGCATCGAGCGGGCTGAACGGCAGACTGATCGCGAAAATTTGATTGGGGCGCACGGTGTCGTCGTCTCCGGCTGGGCCGTCGATGACGTCGAACAAGCCTTCGCCGTTGGGATTGCTGAAGCGCGCGAAGCCGGTGCGCGCATTCGCCGCGAGCTCGCGATATTTTTGCGCGGGCAGCTTGAGCAGATCCGCAAGGTGCACCATGCAGGACAGCGCGTTGAACCAGAGCGCGTTGACTTCGACCGGCTTGCCGATGCGCGGCGTCACTACCCAATCGCCGACCTTCGCGTCCATCCAGGTGAGTTGTACACCAGGCTCGCCGGCGCGCAGCAGTCCGTCTTGCGGATCCATTTGAATTCCGTAGCGCGTGCCCTGCACGTGCCAGTCGATGATCGATTCGAGCACCGGAAAGGCAGCGCGCAGCGCTTGCCGGTCGTCGATCGTGTCGACATAAGCGCGCCACGCCTCGATGTACCAGAGCGCGGCGTCGACGGCGTTGTAATCCGGCGTGGTGCCTGCGCCGGGAAACACGTTGGGCAGCATGCCGCGATCGACGAAGCGAGCGAAGGTTTGCAGAATGCGGCGCGCGGTATCGTAGCGTCCGGTGGCCAAAGTGAGACCCGGCAGCGCAATCATCGTGTCACGCCCCCAGTCGCCGAACCACGGATAACCGGCGATCACCGATTCGCCGTCCGGCACTTCCGGCAGCGGCCGCGCAAAGATGAAACTGTCGGCCGCGAGCACGAGCTGGTGCAGCCATGCGGGCGGCTCGATCAGTTCCGGCACCTGCACCTGGACTCGGCGCAGCAGTCCGAGATCGCGCGCCTGCGCACGCCGCAACGCTTCGTCGAGATAGACCGAAACCTGCGGATTTAGGCTGACGGCCAGGCCGACCCATTCGCCCGAATGCAAAGTAAGCTCTGCTTCGCCGACGCAAAGGTGGCTGTCGCGATCCGACAGTCCACGCTCGCGCTCGACTTGCAGATCGAAGTTCTCGTACCACTCGTGCCGCGTCGACAGTTGACCGCCGCGCGCCTTGATGTGCAGCGTAAACCAGTTCGGATGCATCACGCGCAGCTCGGGTCCGGAACCTTCGATGACGGGATTGAAATCCCATGGCTTGGCGCTGCCGTGAAAGTCACGCGCGTTCGCGAGCAGCTTCACGCGGATGAGCGGCGGCTGCGCGGGCACCGGCGAATCCGCGGCTAGACGCCAACCGACGTAGGTGGTGTTCTCGCCATGCTCCATCCAGATGCGGCTCTCGATGCGCAATTCATCGCATGCGTAGCGCCAGGCCGGAATGCGCCCGTCGAGCTCGAATGTCTCGATGTTGGCGTAACCGGCCGGATCGATTGCGGCGCCGCTCCAGCGATTGCTGTGCAGCGGCCACGAACGCTGGCCCGATATCAGCGTTGCATCGGCCTTCGCCATTACCACATGGCGGCCGAGCGGCGGCTGCACGGGCGCGATCAGCAAGCCGTGATAGCGGCGCGTCAGCGTGCCCGCCAGCGTGCCTGCCGCATAGCCGCCGAGTCCATTTGCCAGCCACCATTCGCGACGCTCGGCCTGCGCGAGATCGCCGCAGACTTCGCGGCCGAAGCGAATCAATCCGGGAAGTTTGGTTTCCATGTTTCTATCCTCAAGGTTTTATGCTCAAGCGGCGTGCGTGACGCAATCGTGCACGAGTGCGTGCGCATCCAAACGGCTAGCTACTCGTAGTGCCCAGGCATAGATGGTCAGCGCCGGATTGACGCGGCTCGAGCGCGGCAGCACGCTGCCGTCGACGACGTAGAGATTTCGCATGCCGTGCACGCGCCCGTCTGCGTCGACCACGGAGGCGTTCGGGTCGCTGCCCGCCATCAGGGTGCCGCACGCGTGCGCAGTGCCCGACAACGGAATCGATTTCGTCACCGGCAGATAACCGAGCCGAACGAGTTGCTTGCGCAACGTTGCAATCAAATCGCGGTGCTCGGCGTACGCGCTGGGCAAGCGCGCGGGATCGTGATCGATCTGCGGACGCGGCGGATTGCCGGCGGTTGCGAGCACGCGATTGTCCGGATGCGAGCCGTCTTCGGTCTGCAGAAACAGTCCGACCGCACGTGAAGCGAAGGGATTGACCAGGCCGGCGGAGACGAATCGCGGCGCTTGCGTAAGCACGATCTCTTTGGTCAACATGCCCCCGAGCGTTTGCACCGTGCTGTGCGCAAACGCATCGTGCGTCAACAGTACGGTCTTGCTCAGCACGTCGGTCACGCGGCGATGCGAGAACGCGAGCAGCGCCGTCAACACGTGAAACTTGTAGTTGCGCCCGACGTTGCGATACGCCGGCAGACGCGGTGCAAGCGCACTGCTCTCGAGATAGGTTTGCAGCAAGCGCGGGCTGTGCAGCGCGCCTGCTGCAAGCAGCACGGTGTCGCCGAGGAAGCATGTTCCGTCTTCGCATTCCACCCCCGCAATGCGCAGGGGATCGCCGGCCGCGGGCAGCAATTTACGCACGGCTTTGCCGGTTGCAATGGTGAGGTTGCTCTTCTGGCGAACGCGATCGAGCAGGCACTTCTCGGCATCGTTCTTCAAGTTGCGCACCGATGCAAAGCCGTCGAAGCGCGCGGCTTCTTCCGGGTGCTCGAGGATCTCGGCGCTCAAGCCTACGTTCATCGGCTGCTTACGCCAGCCGGCATCGAGCCTGCGCAATCCGGCGACCATTTGCTGCAAGTTGGGTTCGATCGCAAACGTGCGCACGCCCAGCAGCTCTTCCGCCTCAGCAAAGAACGGCTCGAGCTCGTCGTATCCGATCGGCCACGGCACGCAGCGATGTCCGGCATCGGCCTCGAATTCGCGCGGGCTGAAACGCAACAGCGCGGCGCCGTACCATTTGGTTTTGCCGCCGAGGTTGAAGTGCTCTTCCGGTACCGTCAGGCGGCCGCGGCGATCGCTCCACGGCTCGTCGCTCATGAAGGCACCGCGGCGCATGACGGTATCCACGTCGAGCGTGCTGCCGTCCTTCGGCAGCGGCAGCCCCTTCTCAAGCAGCAACACGCGCTTGCCGGTCTGCGTGAGATGGTAGGCGGCGGCTGAACCGCCCGCGCCCGAACCGATGATAATGACGTCGTATTTCATCTGCTGCTCCGAAGAGCGAGGCCCGAACCGAATTGCTTCGGACTGTTCGCTTACATCTGATGGTGAAAGGCCCCTGCTCGCGTACCGTTTTGAAGACTTCGATCAGCGCTCGACCAGCAAGACCGCGTGCCCGTCGGGATCTTTGACCATCAGACCTTTGCTCCAGGGTGCACCGGCAACCGAGACGATCTCCGGCGACAGAAACGTCACGCCATTGTTCTGCAGCGTCGCCGCGAGTCCGGTGAGGTCATCGACTTCGATCACCGTACGCGTCAGCGCGAGATCGTTCGGACGCGACGCGATCGGTGCCGAGCGGCCGCCCGAGGGCGTCACGTATTGCAGGAATTCGAGACCGGGGCTATCGTCGCGCGCTGGCCGAAGACCGGTGATGCGAACGACCGCGCCGAATGCATTATCGAGCTGCTCCTGCGTGGCGCCGCTGTTGACTGTGCCGCCGGCGACCGAGAGGCCGATCCAGTCGCGGTAGAACGCCGTGCTGCGCTCGGGACTGGAGATTCCGATCGCGGAGTGATCGATGCCGAGAAACAATGCGGTGCCGGCCGTGTGCCATTTCGCACGTCCCTTGCCGTCGGGAAACCACAGCAGCTCGAGCGGATGGCCGTCGGGATCGCGAAACTTGTAGGCCTTAATGCCGGCCGCGACGCGATTCGATTCCGGGATCGTCTGGGGCGCGCTCGAGATGCTGCGCAGACCGAACGGCCGCAGATGCTCGTACGCCTGGTCCATGTCGCTGACGACGACGGCGAAGTGCTGAAACCACAGATCGTTCGATCGGCTGTCGAGTGGAATCGGCGCGCCGCCCGGCGCGAGATACTGCTCGAGCTCGATGCGCTCATCGCCGAGCTGCAACGTTGCACTGCGCACGCGAGTACCGAACACACCGGTCAAATAATCGTTGTTGCGATCGACGGTGATGCGCTCGCCGACTTTCGCGAAACCAAGCGCCTGCTCGTAGAAAGCGACCGAGCTGTCGAGATTCGCCACCGTCAACGCAAAACCGCGAATGGCCTGCGCGCCGGCGAACACGGTGCTCGCCAGCAGCGAGAGCACGAGCGCCGCAAGCAGCAGGACAATGTGATTCAGCTTAATCCGATGCGTGAGCATGATGTTTTCCTGAGGATCGGTGGTGGTGGTGGACGGTGATCAGTGATCGGTGATCGGTGACGGTTCGGTTGGCGGGTTGACCCAGTGGCACTGATTATTGAGTACTAAGTACTGAGTACTGAGTACTGAGTACTGAGTACTGATTGCTGATTGCTGATTGCTGATCATCGATCACCGATCACCGATCACCGATCACTGATCACCGATCACCGATCACTGATCACCGATCACTGATCACCGAATTCAACCGTTGCCTCTGAACTCGGGATACAACGTCATGCCGCCGTCGACATACAGAGTGGCGCCGTTCACGTAGTCGGACATGTCCGAGGCGAGCCACACCACCGCGCGACCGATGTCTTGCGTCTCGCCGACGCGTCCATACGGAATCAGCTTGAGCAGCTCGCGCTCGGCGTGCGGCGTCTCCCAAGCAGACGTATTGATCGGCGTTTTAATGGCACCGGGCGAAACCGAGTTGACGCGGATTTTGTGCATCGCCAATTCCTGCGCCATGGTCTTCATCAGCATTGCGACGCCGCCTTTCGATGCCGCGTAATTCGCGTGACCCGCCCACGGAATCACATCGTGTACCGAGGACATGCAGATGATCTTGCCGGCCGCTGTCGATAGCTTCGCGTCGATGCCGCGGCGGCGGAACTCGCGCACCGCCGCTCGGGCGCATAGAAATTGGCCAGTGAGATTGACGTCGATGACGAATTGCCAGTCGCGCAAAGTCATCTCGTGCAACGGCGCGTCGCGCTGCAATCCGGCGTTGTTGACCAGAATGTCGATGCTGCCCCACTGTTCCATCGCCTGCGCGAACATGGCCTCGACTTCTGCTTCTTTGCTGACGTCCGCTTGTATCGCAATCGCCTTGCCGCCGGCGCGCTTGATGTCCTCGACGACGGCCTTGGCGCGATCGGCTCCGGCAACGAAGTTGACCACCACTTGTGCGCCGGCCGCGGCGAGCGCGTGTGCCACACCTTCTCCGATACCGGAGTTGGCGCCGGTCACGATCGCGCGCTGACCTTCGAGCGTGCGCAGAGCCAGCGCGCCGGTGGCGCCTGCATTAAATGCGTTCATGCTTGTCTCCCCGTGCGTACGACGTTTAGTTCCAGAACCGACGGCGGATCAGATGATCGATGGACAGTTTCCCCGGGCCGTAGAACAGCGGTACGAGCAGGAGCAGCCCCCAGTACTGATGATCTTTCAGCCCGACTTCATTGAGGTCCGGATACGAGATCACGGCGATGATGTTGAACACGAACAGCACTGCGGCGGCAAAGCGAGTTCCCAGGCCGACGACCAGCAGCACCGGGAAAAACAATTCGGTGGCAGTGCCCATGTAAGCCGCGATCTCGGGCGGCAGAAACGCCACGTGGTATTCGTTCTCGAACAGGGACACAGTCGAGTCCCAGCTCTGGATCTTGGTCAGGCCGGACACGAAGAACGCGTGCGCAACCCAAATGCGAATGATGAGAGCGAGCACCGGCGCCACATGGCGCTCGGCAACGGTGATCGAAAACTGGACGGCCGATCGGATCGTTCCGACCAGGTTAGATGCGCGTGCGGTGCGTTCTGCGGTGATGTCCATGACGTGTCTCTCGAGTGGATGTTCAGATGCCGCGGGAACCAGGGACCGGGTCAGACTCGTTCATGAGACCCGGCGGGCGTTCCCGGAGCAATCCGATTTATATTTGCGCGACCTATAACCCGTGCACGCGGTGGTTGCAGCTCAGCTCTTGCCGCCGTGTTTGGCGTCCGACGACATCTGCAGATGGCCGCCTGCGATTTTTTCGCAAGTGCCCTTCGGTACGCTGATCCAGCCTTCTGGATCGTTGTCGGCCTTCACCTGGCCGGCGCAGGCATTTTTGCTGGTGCCGCAATCGTTCTTGCCGGCCTTCACAATGCCCGCGCATTTTTCGGTGTCGCCTTTGGCGGCGAGTGCCTGGCCTGCAGAGGCAGCCAAGCCGACGGCGAGCAGACTGGCGAATGCGGTTTGAATCAGGGTAGGTTTGGTCATTTTGTTTCGTCTCCAATACAGTTGAAAATTGATGTCCTGACTAACGCTGGCGGACAACTCCAGTATCGTTAGCAAACATCACGGGAATCTCACGTGGTGCTCAAGCTTTTGAACTGCGCGGTTCAAGGTGCCAACGCTTCCGCCGCGACGGCGAAGTCGACGATCACACCGCAGAACACACGTCGCTGAAGAAAATCTGCCGGGTCGAACGCAAGATGCACGGCGCGCGCATCATCGAGCGCGCGAGCAAAGGTGTAACCGCTCGATAGGGCCGTTAGCATGGCGAACTCCGCGGCGCTCAACGCTTCTACCGCGACGCTGTGCCGATCGCGCTTGATCAAGAGGTCAACGCGGCCGGGCTCCAGCGCCGCGTTGTCATCCGTTGCAAAGTCGGGTTGGCTCAACTGCCAGATGCGATCGATGGGAAAGATCGAGCTCAATAGATGGCAGTGCGGCGCCAGCAGAAAACGCAGCGATGCGTAGTGCTCCGGCGCAATCGCCGCCAGACGCTTGAGATCGAGCGGCGCATGATCGCCTGCGTTGAAGCTTTCTTCGATGCACCACTCGAGGCGCGCAACGTCGGCCAGATAGGGCAACGAGCGCACGCCGGCGTAGCCACTCAAGAATTGCGCGAAGCGTTCGGCATGCTGACCGACGTCGCTGGAGCGCGATGGAATGCGCCGAATGTAGTCATCGCACAGCACTGCAAAAAACCGCTCGCCGACCAAGCTCTGCACCGCGGGATAGCTCAGCGCGAGAGCGCTGCGGTAATTCGCGAATACGTTGGTTCGATAGAAGCCGATCCGAGCAGCCGGGCTGACGCCGTCTGCCCGTACATTCGGGCCGGGCGCATTGATGCCGACACCGAACACCGCCTCGGCAAAGCGTCCCTGCGTTTCACGCAGCGATAGCATGCGGCACCTCCGCGGCGCTCCACAGCGCGAGAATATCGACGGCCTTGCGCGCCTCGTCGAGCAACCCGGTCAACGGCGGCAAGTCGGTGTCCCATTCGATCAAGGTCGGCACCGGTCCCAGGCGGCGGAGCGCTTCGCCGTAGAGATTCCACACCGGGCCGGAGACGGGTTTGCCATGCGTATCGATCAGGCACAGCCCGTTGCTGTCGAAGCCGGCGAGATGGATCTCGCGCACCGATTTCGCCGGCATCGCATGCAAGTACTGCAGCGGATCGAAGCCGTGGTTGATGGCGGACACATAGATATTGTTGACGTCGAGCAGCAAGCCGCAACCGGTGCGCCGCGCGACTTCAGCGACGAAGTCCCACTCGGGCATTTCGGACTCGGCGAACTGGAGATAGCTGGAAACGTTCTCGATCAGAATCGAGCGCTGGAGAAAATCCTGCGCGTGGCTGACGTTGCCGCAGACGACATCGAGCGCTTCCTCGGTGTAGGGTAGCGGCAGCAGGTCGTTGAGGTGACGACCGCCGATAGCACTCCAGCATAGATGGTCGGACACGAGACCCGGATCGCAGCGCTGAATCAGACTTTGCAGCTGCGCGAGGTGCGCATGACTGAGGCCGTCGGCCGACCCGAGCGACAAACCGACACCGTGCAAGCTCAGTGGATAGCGCTCGCGCAGGCGCTCGAGGAAGTACAGCGGCTGGCCGCCGCGTCCGAAATAGTTCTCGCTGTGCACTTCGAGCCAGCCGATGTCGGGCTGCGTCTCCAGCATTTCTCGATAGTGCGGCGCTCGCAGTCCGACGCCCGCGCGCACCGGGATACTGTTGCTGCGAGCCAGTCTGGTTGTGGTTGCCATGGGGTTCGATCTCCTTCGAAGCGCTGCTACTTGCAGCGACCGAGAGCGAGTCTCGTCTCCAGACATCACGTAACCATCACGGGCGGCTAACGCTTTCGATCGGACCGTCACTGTTTCCCGCGCCCGCCTGGCGTACTATCCCGATTTACCGTCTGCTGCGCAGAAGCTTTTTCATTGGTGAAGACCCGATAAAAGCTTGACCGCACTCCCCTTGCTCAACGATTTCTTACGCTTCATCCAGAACGCTCGGGTATTCCTGCCGGCCATGCGTGGTCGTCGGCGTATCTCAACCACGTGCATTGCACAGAATGGACCGCCGATCCGGACCGAATCCGCTCGCGTTATGGTGGGGCGCTCGCATCGCCGCGGTGCGTGCAATCGCAGGATCCGTCACCCTGTATCGTCGGCTCAACTCGGAAACCGTACACGATGAAAACCACCGCCCTCACGCCGGAATTGCTCCACGCCATCGATGCGTACTGGCGCGCAGCGAATTACCTGTCGGTCGGCCAAATATATTTGTACGACAACCCGCTGCTGAAGCGGCCGCTGACGCTTGCGGATGTGAAGCACATGCTGCTCGGACACTGGGGCACGACGCCGGGACAGAACTTCATCTACGTGCATTTGAATCGGGTCATCAAAAAATACGACCTCGATATGATTTACGTGTCCGGCCCGGGACACGGCGGCCCGGCGGTGGTGAGCAACACTTATCTCGAGGGCACATACAGCGAGATCTATCCGAACATCAGCCGGGATGAGGCCGGGCTGCAGAAGCTCTTTCTGCAGTTTTCGTTTCCCGGCGGCATTCCCAGCCACGCATCGCCGGAGACGCCCGGCTCGATCCACGAGGGCGGCGAGCTGGGGTATTCGCTCAGCCATTCGTTCGGAGCGGTGTTCGATAATCCCGATCTCGTCGTCGCATGCGTGGTCGGCGACGGCGAGGCCGAGACCGGGCCGCTTGCCACCGCATGGCATTCGAACAAATTCCTCGATCCCGCAACCGACGGCGCGGTGCTGCCGATTCTGCATCTCAACGGCTTCAAGATCGCCAACCCGACTGTGCTCGCGCGCATCACTCGCGAGGAGCTGGAACAGTTGTTCCGCGGCTACGGATGGACACCTTATTTCGTCGAGGGTCACGAGCCCGCACTGATGCATGAGGCGATGGCGGCGACGCTCGACGCGGCGGTGGAGCAGATCAAAAAAATCCAACAGGACGCGCGCGTCAATGGCAACCTCGTGCGTCCGCGCTGGCCGATGATCGTGCTCAATTCACCCAAAGGCTGGACCGGACCGAAGATCGTCGACGGCCGGCAAATCGAAGGCACATTCCGTTCGCACCAGGTGCCGCTCTCCGATCCGGCCTCGCGTCCGGAACACTTGAAGCTGTTGGAAGACTGGCTGCGGAGCTATCGGCCCGAGGAGCTGTTCGATAGCCAGGGCCGGTTGCAAGCGGAACTGGCCGAGCTGGCGCCCAAAGGCGAGCGACGCATGGGCGCGAATCCGCACGCCAACGGCGGCATTTTGCTACGCGACCTGCGCATGCCGGACTTCCGCGAATACGCAGCCGACGTGCCCTCGCCGGGCGTGCGCGGCATCGGCGATACGCGTGTGCTCGGACCATTTCTGCGCGATGTGGTGAAGCTCAATAGTGAGCAGCGGAATTTCCGCGTGTTCGGCCCCGACGAGACGATCTCCAACGGGCTGGAAGCGTTGTTCGAGGTTACCGAACGGCAGTGGGAAGCCGCGACCGTGCCGAACGACGAACATCTCGCACCCAACGGGCGCGTAATGGAAATGCTGAGCGAGCATCAATGCGAAGGCTGGCTCGAAGGCTACCTGCTCACTGGGCGGCATGGCCTGTTCAACTGCTACGAGGCGTTCATCCACATCATCGATTCGATGTTCAACCAGCACGCCAAGTGGCTGAAGGTCACTTCGCATCTGCCCTGGCGGCGCAAGATCGCATCGCTCAACTACTTGTTGGCTTCGCATGTGTGGCGGCAGGATCACAACGGCTTCACGCACCAGGATCCCGGTTTCATCGATCACGTGGTGAACAAGAAGGCCGAGGTCGTGCGCGTTTATCTTCCCCCCGATGCAAACTGCCTGCTGTCGGTGATGGACCATTGCCTGCGCAGCCGCCACTACGTCAACGTCGTGATCGCCGGCAAACATCCGGCGCCGCAGTGGCTGACGATGGACGCCGCCGTCAAGCACTGCATCGCGGGCATCGGCATCTGGCAGTGGGCCAGCAACGATCAAGGCGTTGCACCCGACGTGGTGATGGCTTGTTGCGGCGACGTGCCTACGCTGGAGACGCTAGCTGCCGTCTCCATCATGCGCGAGCATTTCCCCGAATTGAAAATCCGGGTGGTGAATGTCGTCGACCTCATGCGGCTGCAGCCGCAGACCGAGCACCCGCACGGTTTGAGCG